>JAAVZE010000163.1 GCA_022791495.1 Eubacterium sp. | reverse complement strand
TGGAGATACCGAAAATTCTTATAATGATATTGGCAGAAATGAGGTATCTATTATGAAATCTGAACTTGGAAAATGCGGGACGGAATTGACAGTCGAGCTGAAACCTCATTCGGTGAATATAATACAGCTTTTATAGACAACTATTGTTATAAATCACAATTTAAAATAAGAATAGTTATTTGTATTTTTATTTGACAACCACGCCTTGTAATTGGACTCACTTTTACATACGTTAAGAAATACTGTGCTCAAAATAATCATAACACATAAAATTTTTTAGTATTTATTTGTCACACCACTTTGTTCAGCAAGAAAAAGTGGTGTTATAATATATTATTTTCTGTTAATTTTAATAAATATTTTCTGTTCAAATTTATAATACATCAGATTTTTTTACAAAATAACATCCTATTAATACAGAAATCAACCATAAAATAAATAAATATACTATTTCATGCCAAAATTCAATACCTTCTTCTTGAAATATTTTTGTTCTACACAGCATCAAATTATTTCCTGGAAGGTATTTACTATATATGAGTACTGAAAATACCAGATTTCCAAGATATACAATATAAGCAGTGATTGAATCAAACATCATTTGAAAGACAATCTGTATTTGGTTCAGCACAATCACGGTACATATTCCCAATATAAAAATATAACTGAATACCTTCCAGTCCTCTTTTACAACCATAAAATAACCCCCGCTTTCTGGTATCAGCGGACTGACTTTCCATGATAATATTCCTATGATACATCCAAACAGCATAATACCTATAAAAATACTCACAAATAGCAAAATCGTATGCCAAATATTCCATAAACATTTACCATACCACCATACACTTTTATTCTGATATTTTACTATATGTACTACCCCCATTTCTTTATAATCAGTAAGCACATAGTTTCCAATACTCATTCCCACAAATGCTGTAATTATCATATAATAATATGGAATCTGAAACAAATCTCCCTCTCTAAAAATATCAGCACCATAAAACAATTTTACAGCAATATCAGCCATAGATATCTCCGGCGAAAGAAATTTAAGCTCGGAATAAACATTCATTCCCAAGAAAAAGAACATTACTACTGCAATGACATAAATACGACTTTGTTTCCTTGTTCCCTGATTAATATCATATAATAAACATTTCCAAAAATTTCTCATATATTTCGCCCTTTTTATATAATTTTACCCTCGCTAATTTCAATTATTTCATCTGCAATCTGCTCTAATTCCTCTGCGTTATGACATGCAGTGATAAGCACTGCTCCTCTGTCCTTGGCCTCCTGTATCATCTGTTTTACTCTTTCTACTCCATCTGCATCAATCGCATTGATTGGCTCATCCAGAATAATAATTGGAGCTTTCTCCATAAAAGCCGCTGCTATCCCTAGTTTCTGTTTCATCCCCAAAGAATATTTTTTATACCGACGCTTATCATCCGGTTCTAAACCTACACGCTTTAATACTTCACGAATTTCCTCTGTTGATACTCTTTTTTGAATAGATGCCAGCAACTCAAGATTTTTCAGACCTGTATAACCTCCTGGAAATACTGGATTTTCCAGTAAAAGTCCTACATTTTCTGGAAAAGAAATATCCTTTCCTATTACTTTCCCATCTATGGAAACATAGCCTGAAGTAGGATTTATTAACCCACAGACTGCACGCATCAGCATCGTTTTTCCCGAACCATTCTTTCCCTTTAACCCATAGCATACACCTGAATGAAATACACAATTCACATGTTCCAATATTGTGACTTTATGGATAATTTTTGTATAGTCGCAAACCTCTATCAACATTTTAAACTCCTTTTGACAAAATATAATTTTTTGTTGGATAATATGAATAAACCACACGAATATCTTGTTTCTTTATTACATCATAGGATGCATTTATTGAATAAATAAAATAAGGCAGCTCCACCTTAAAAACCTCTCCCGGCTCTATTAATACCATCCCTGTATAATCTTTATTTAAAATCTGAAAAGTATCAATATTCACAGCATTGGAACATCTATAACCGACCTCCGCTATCCAATATAATGGCTGATTTTCCGATAATATAATTGTTTCTTCTGTATCATTTTTTAACTCTGCCTGTATCACGATATAAGTTCCGATTTTTTCATCTCCTGATGAATAATCATACAAAGCGTCAAACTCTGCTGACGAATAAATTTTGATATCGCCTGCTGTTAACAGGATTCCCTGATATCTTGCCTGTTCACCTGCCAGCAGTATTTTTTCCTCTGGATTTGGATATCTGTCATTAATATCCCACACTAAATATCCCCATATCAGAAACACTGGAACCGCCAAAATTAATATTGTATATTTTTTATAATTTATCATATTTTTTACCTCCCGCCCTATAATATAGTATAAATGAAATCACTGCTATTATTGGCCAAATTAAAAATACGATTCTGGCAGATGAAATATCCATTCTTCCCTTAAATACAATATTAAAAACACTCCATTTTTCCTTTCCAATAAATGTAACAATAGATTCTAAAATCAGAGACACAATAAAAGGCATAAATAAAACTATATATTTTCCTGAAAGAAAAGCGGAAACTGCCAGAGAAATAGACGCCAGAATTCCCGCTAAACAAAATAAAACAAATAAGTATAAAAAAATGTAAAAAAATGGATGTGTATAAAACAACTCTCCCATCCAATCCTGTTCTGCAACTGCATAAATAGACAATCCATTTTGAGGAATTAAAGAGGGGAGGCATGCCATAGACAGCATCAAATCAAACAAAAGCGGAATTGACACAACCACTCCTGCTGTCACAAAAACCGCAATATACTTCGAGCATAAATAATTTCCCATTCCTCCCCGCAGCAATACCTGATTCCGGTAGCCATTCTTGCATTCATCATAATAAGATGAAGCAAAGGGAAGCGCCGCAAATAAGGGAAATATGTAAGCATAATATATTGGAAACACACCCTCCATGTCAAACATCAGAGTAGTAGTAAAAACATTGGAGGGATAATCTATATTAATATATACTCCAATATAAGAAGATGCATATTTCATTATAACAAAAAGGAAATGACAGATTATAAAAAAAATCCCCAAAACCAGAGCCATATACATTCCCCTGTTATGAAACCCTCTATACAGCTCTTCTTTTATATTTCTGATAAACATAATTTCTCCCTTAATTTATATAGATATATTTTTCGTTTTCTTCCGTGGACGGTTCATATCGTTTTGTGTTTTTATTGTATAGTGAAAAAAATGATTCTCCTGTTTGAATGCATAAAGTACTCTCCTGATATTCTGTTTTCAGAAGATATGCAAGTCTTATTTCAACCGTCTCTCCTGGCATAATGGGAACAATCCCTGATTCATCGTTTATATTTTCCCCATAATAACCAACCAAACCGGGCTCCATACTATTAATACGCTTATCTGCAACACCCTCTGAAACATAGGTGTCATCTTCTACTCTGGCATACAACATCAAATTTCCTGGTGTATATTCCAAGGTTTCCTCTCCCAGATTTGCGATGCTCACATCAAGAAAAAGACAGCAAACCTCCTCATCCTTCCAATTGCCTACTTTCTTTTGCCAGGAAATTGCCTCCGATATTTTTTTAGAAAAATGAGATTCCATACTTTCATCTGATATATCTGTAAAAAAATGCCCTCTTATAGTCACTTGAAGAGGAACCGCTTTCGTCTTCGCCCAAATATCTGCTATCGTTGTATTCTGATAAAAATGGGTGTCATCTATATAATCTATCAGGATATCCGTATTTCCCTCAATCTGCTTTGTGTCACCCTGAATAAAATCCTTCATTTGATTCAGTATTTCCGGATTTATTGTTCCTTTTTCTTCCACTGAGGGAATATCATTAATCGATGCATCTCTATTACAGGCTGCAGCCATAAACAAAACTGCAGCCTGAAGTCCTATCAATAAAATTCTTTTAATCTTCATCCTATTTTTCCTCATTAATAAATATTCAGCAAAAATTAATACAAATCAGCTTTCAATTTTCCGCTATAAGTTTCTGTATTTCCTGCCAATCCACATACCTTAATATACTTTCGGCCTGTCTCCCCAACATAATTTACCATATATATTTCATCACCATACCGTAAAGTATATATCGGAGTCCATTTACCATTATAATTGATTCTTTCATATGTACCATTTTCGGTATGACAGGAATAAACTGTTGCATTCATAGTACTTGAATAACTGCTGCCACCAGTGTATGATAAATATACACTTGATGTAGTATTTTTTGAAATTCCATCATCATTCACAGATTCCCATACGCCTCTGGTAAGCGTTTTTCCCCATGTATGTAATGTAGTATCAGCCATTGTTACAATAGTCGGCATTGAAATTATGATACCTAAAATTACTATTATTACACTAAATGTTTCTTTTAAATTTTTATTCATAAATATAAACCACCTTTTTTATAATATTAATACGACATATTAATTTTTTATAAATATAAACCATTCTATTTATAATGTCAAGTTTTAAATTATTAATTGTAAAAATTTTCCCTGCATTGACTCCATAAAACAGAATCTAATATAATAAACAACCTTTGTATCATATACTGAATAGCCAAATTTGGATATCCTCTATAAAGCCTCCTTATTCTTTATGCTTATTCCTCCACCACCGCTACTTCCTGATTTCCTTCCGTTGCATTCCCAAGCGCCGCCTTTACAAGCCTTACAAAATTCTTTCCCGAATTACTCGCATTTGTCACAGCATCCACCTTCTCAATGTCCTGACTCTCCACAAGTTGAGCTGCATATTTTCTGGTATATTCATTTGGATATGTTCCCTGTGCACTTTTCATGCGATTCATATATCCATTATCCCACGATTTAATATACCCGCTGTAATCCTTCGCATTAAACTCCACCGATATAATACGATTATTCTTAATCAAAATACACACATATTCCTTATACCCATGACTGTATTCCGCCATCTGTGCTGTATAATACCGTCTTTATATCCTCTTCCATCCCTGCATCCGGACAAAACCACAAAAAACAGCAGCACCACAGCTATTATACCCTTGCTTTTCCTTTTCATTTTTTCCATCCTTTCTGTCACTCTTTAATCTTTACCTGTTCCACCAGCTCCTTTAATACCAAAGCCTGATTTAAAAATTCCTTACAACTGCTATTTGTATTCTCTGCTGTCTTTATATTATTTTCCGCAATATCCCCCACGGAGGCTATCTCTTTTCTTACCTCATCTGCCGCTATATGCTGCTTATCAATTACCTTCTCCAGGTTTTCCGTAATCACCGCAAACTGGTCCGTTGTTTCCTTAATCTGCCTTAATGAACATGCTGTAAGATTCACCGCGCTTACTCCCTCTCTGATAGCCTCCTGTGTATGGTTAATAATTTCTGCTGTCTGCATCGAGGCTTCTGCTGATTGCTGAGCCAGCACCCCTATCTGCTGGGAAACTACCGCAAAGCCTTTTCCATGCTCTCCTGCTCTTGCCGCCTCTATGGATGCATTCAATGCCAGCAGACTTGTCTCTGAAGAAATCTCCTCAATCATTCTGCTAATCTTTACAATCTCCTGCATATTTCTGTCAATTCCCTCCATACTCTTCACCATTTCTTCCATTTCTTCTGTACTCTGTTCTACCTTCTTCTCAGTCTCATCTGCCGACTCATTTACCTTTTTTGCACTGTCCACAATTGTATTAATATTATCATCTATTACATTCATACTTTTCTCTAAGCGTTCAATCGCTTTTTTCTGCATGTCTGACCCTTGATATAGCTTCTCCGTATACGCTGCCACTTCTTCTGTATTCTCTGAAACTTCCACAGAAGTATTATTAATCGCCTTCATATTCCAGTTCAAAGCAGTAACAATCATATCAAGAGCTTCCTGCAGCGCCCGAAAATCCCCTGAAAAATGATAATCTGTCTCCACTGTATAATTTCCATTTGATAATTCCTGGAGAACGTATCTGATATTTGTAATATATTCTTTTAAACTGTGTATCGTTTTTGACAAAGCCGTTGTCAATATTTCCAGTTCATCGCCACTGTTTACTATGGCAGCTTCTTTTGTCAAATCTCCCTCTGCCAGCCCCTTAAGACGCTGTGTGGCAGCCTTAAGTGAATCTGTCATTCCTGCTACTGTTTTTTAATAATCTGCAAAGAAATAAAAATAAACAAAACTGTTACTACAATACATACGACTACGGCTGCCTTGGCCCCACCTGTAAATTCTGCCTTTGGAATATCTATCACAACCGCCCAGTTTGTTCCTGCCACTGGAGAGAATTCCATATAAGGTTTTACTCCATTCAATCTGGCCGTATCAGAACCGGTCTGTCCGTTAATAATCCTTTGAAATAACTCCTGATTTGCATCACTGTTATAAAGCTCAAAAACATTCTCACCTTTTTCTATTTTTTCTGTTTCTCTGTCACAAATCACCATGCCTTCTTCATCAATAATATAGCAGCTTCTTGTTTCTCCGAGACTAACATTGCCAATCACATCATTCAAAAGGTCATACTTGTAACTTCCCACCGCATAGTATTGAACTTCCCCCTCGATTGTCACCGGAACAATTACTGCAAGCTGAATAATTCCTTTTTCTGAATAAGGTTTTTCAATGACTCTGTTTCCTGAATAAACTTATAATATTCCTAATTTTTTATTTGTGATGGAGCGTTATCATCTCCTATATAAATACTCCCGTCAACATGATATATTCCAAGCCATACAAATTCGATTTCATTTTCCCTGTCTGATAAAAACTGTTTCACAGCTTCCTTATCCCCTGTCATCAGACTGTCCGTAAGCACAGAGTCCGCTGATATTCGATACATCTGCTCTGAAAGCTGATGAAGATTTGAGCTGATATTCTGCGATGCTACTCTTGCCATTGGCTGCATGGCATCAAGCATGGTGGTATTTACAACAGAAAAATTTGCCGCTGCCATAATCAATGTAATTACTATTCCCAGACAAATCAACACAGCCACAACGCAGGAAATAATCTTATCTTTAATACTGATACTCTTTTTTAACTTCTTCATAAAATAAATCTCCATTTACTTTTCTTATTTTACCGGAAACTACTTTGTATTTCCCATAACACAGCTCTTACAGAGCAGCTTTAGTTTATTTATTATGCTGTATTCCAAAGTATATCAAAAAAATATCTCCTCTTCAATCAAAAATCGCCTATAACCAACGAAATTCATTTCTCCCCTTGATTCTTTTCATTTTTTGATTTATTATTTAAGAAACAATACAATCAATGAATCTTGGAGGTCCCTAATGGAAGGT
>JAAVZE010000003.1 GCA_022791495.1 Eubacterium sp. | reverse complement strand
GTCACACTCCTCATTTTTATGATTCCAAATAGTCAAAAGGACAGCTTCACGTCGGCTGTCCTTTTGGGAGAAGGTATTTTTGTTACTTATGGGGTGTAGCAAAAACTATATAATGTATTGGGGTTTACGATAAGAAGTATAGCATCTTATCGTAAATAAGTGTGCACAAACATTGATAAATTTCAAAAAATTATTTGTGAGTATTGCCCAATCATTTCTCCTCTTTTGAGAACCTGCACAATCGCTTAAGCATTTTCCACAGTTTCATCGTCATTTTGCTCAAACAGCAATTCAAACTCATCTCTGGTAATCCTCTCCTTTTCGATTAGGAGTTTCGCCAGCCGATCGAGAATATCCTGGTTTGCTTTTAAAATGCTGGTTGCTTTCTCATGACAGCTGTTGATAATCTTTTTAACCTCTCTGTCAATGATCTCTGCAGTGCCCTCACTAAAGGTCTTCGTGTGGGCGATATCCCTTCCTATAAACACTTCATCATCCGAGGTATCGTAATTTATCATTCCCAGTTCCTCTGAGAATCCATATCGGGTAACCATATCTCTGGCCGCTTCTGTTGCCTGCTTAATATCCTGGACAGCACCGGTTGTTACATCATCAAAGGCAATGCTTTCTGCAATCCGGCCGCCAAGACATACGGTGATGTCCTGAAGCATCTTACCCTTCGTCAAATGTAGCTCATCCTTTTCTGGCAGCGGCATCGTATACCCCGCAGCTCCTTGTCCGGTAGGAATAATAGAAACAGTATATACTGGTCCCACGTCTGGAAGGAGATGAAACAGAATCGCATGCCCCGCTTCATGATAAGCGGTGATACGCTTATCTTTGTCGGAAATGACCTTGCTTCTTTTCTCTGCTCCGATACCTACCTTGATAAAAGATTTCTTGATATCTTCTTCTACAATAAATACCCGGTTATCCCTGGCCGCCGCGATCGCAGCCTCATTCAGAAGATTTTCCAGGTCAGCACCCACAAATCCCGCCGTGGTTCTGGCTATATCTTCCAGATTTACATCATCCGACAGCGGCTTATCTTTTGCGTGAACTTTCAGAATCTCTTCTCTTCCCCGCACATCCGGCCTGCCCACCGTGATCTTCCTGTCAAATCTTCCCGGTCTCAGAATCGCTGGATCAAGTATATCTACACGGTTTGTGGCTGCCATAACAATGATTCCCTCGTTGATGCCGAAACCATCCATCTCCACCAGCATCTGGTTTAAGGTCTGCTCCCTCTCGTCATGGCCGCCGCCCAGGCCGCTGCCCCGGCGTCTCGCCACCGCGTCGATCTCATCAATAAATACGATACATGGTGCATTTTTCTTTGCCTCTGCGAAGAGATCCCGTACTCTGGAAGCACCCACACCGACAAACATTTCCACAAAATCAGAACCAGAAATGCTGAAAAACGGAACACCAGCTTCTCCGGCAACCGCCTTTGCCAGCAAAGTTTTTCCTGTACCCGGAGGTCCTACCATAATAACTCCCTTAGGAATCCTGGCACCAAGTTTAGTATATTTACCAGGGGCTGAAAGAAAATCTACGATCTCCTCCAGCTGCTCTTTTTCCTCTACCAGACCTGCCACATCCTGAAAGGTTTTCACCTTATCGTCCGGCATCGTAAGTCTGGCACGGCTCTTCCCAAAATTCATCATCTTTCCGCCGCCACCGCCTCCGTTGGCATTGGAGGACATCATACTGAACAGCAGCAGAATCAGCACCACTCCGATGACATACGGCAGAACTTCCAGATACCAGGGAGTCCTCGCCACATCCCCCACCCTCACATGGGTGAAGTTTTTTTCATCCAGAAACTGCAGGATCTGGTTGACATCCGATACATAGACCCGTTTTTCACCATTAGAGTACTTTGCAGTCAGCTCACCTGTGGGAACCTCTGCATTCTGTCTCACTTCCACACTCTGAATCTTTTCCTCCATGATGTCCTGCTTAAACTGCGTCACCGAATAATTGTCCCGGTTAGTATTTATAAAATATTCATTGGCGATAAACACTAACGCCAATACCAGAAGCATCAGCACGAAAAAGCCATAGCCCTTAAACGTCTTCATTATTTGCCCTCCTTAAAGACCAGTTCACCGATATATGGCAGATTCCTGTATTTCTGCGCATAATCCATCCCAAACCCAACGACAAAAACGTCCGGGACTTCAAATCCCACATAATCCACTGTCACTTCCGTCACACGGCTTCCCGGTTTGTCAAGAAGTGTACACAGCCTCAGGCTCTCCGGTTTACGTTTTGCCAGCATATGAAGCAAAAATGCAAGAGTTCTTCCGCTATCCACAATATCCTCCACCACGATAACATTTTTCCCCTTTACATCCAGATCTGCATCATTACTCAACTCCACTGCCCCGGAACTGGTCATTCCGTCCCCGTAGCTGGACACACTTAAAAATCCAAGCTTCACAGGAACTTTTATATATTTGGAAAGTTCACAGGTAAAATACACGCTGCCTTTCAGGATACAGAGCAGGTATACTTCCTTTCCTTCATAATCCCGGTTGATCTGATCTGCGATCTCCCGGATCTTTGACATAAGCTGTTCTTCTTTGAATAATACATTTACTTCTTCTTTCATCGTTCTCTCCTTATCATCCCCATGCCAGCACAACCACTAGAACTAATCTGGTCTCCTTAGTAACTTTATATGCATAACTGATCCGTTCCGGAACTGCCCAGATCACATGATTTTCTTCGGCCAGCACAATCTCTTTTGCTCTTTCTGACGCAGGAATTTTTTTATCAATAAAATATCGGGAAAGTTTTTTTCGGTTTCCCGCTGCATCCATGATAAAATAGTCACCCTTTTTTGGATTCCTAAGACATAAGTCACCCTTTATTTTATCATAATCCAACCATTTCGTATAGTCTTTTTCTGGAATTTCTTCCGGGAGTTTCCTTCTGGGAACCACATCCATAACAATACGCATTCTGTCTCTTCGGATTTTCACCAGTCCCTCATAAGGAAGCTGGCATTTTTGATAAAATAATTCCCTGCTCTGATCGGTTATATTACGGTACCAGACACATCCATACCTGCGCTCGACGCATACTTTTCCCGGCAGGCTGACCTGTTTGCCCACCTCCATTCTGGACATGGCGATCAGCTTTTTATAATGGGTTTCGCTGATATCCTTTACCGATTCCCGAAAATTTTTCAACACGAGGCGGATGATCTCGATCTGTATGACGAGATCCAGCCGGTCAAATTCATCACAATTATAATAATACTGCCCCTGATCCGCATGTACGACCCGCATATACTCTTTTTTTGCCTGCTTTTCAACATATGCATTCTGGAGGGCAATCTTCTGTGCAGCCTTTGCCACATGGGCCTTCGCTCTGTTATTTATTTCCCGTTCTACATAAGGAAATACTCGGAGCCGCAATTTATTTCTGGAATATTCCTCGGAATAATTTGTCTGGTCTTCACAATATGACAGTTTATTCTCCCTCACATATTCTTCGATTTCCCGCCCCTCCGCAAACAGGATAGGGCGGATCACATATTCCCGCCTGGGATGAATCCCCGACAACCCCCTGGGACCACTTCCACGAAACATTTGAAAAAGTACGGTCTCCGCCACATCATCCTGATGGTGCGCCACGGCGATCTTATCAAAACTCTTTTCCATACACACATGACGCATGATCTGGTACCGGAGATAACGCCCTGCCTCTTCTTCTGACATTTTAAGCTCTTTAGCAGCCTGTGGGACATTCACCCTCTCACTGTAACATTCCAGTTCCCGTTCTGCCGCCATGTCCTTTACAAATTGTTCATCCCGGTCTGCCGCTTCACCGCGGATCCCATGGTTAATATGAACCACCAGCAGCGTCAGGTCAAACTCCTCCCGGCACCGGTCTAATACGTCCAGCAGGCAGACTGAATCTTTGCCGCCGGATACTCCCACCACGATCCGGTCCCCTCTATGAAAAAGTTTATTCCGTTTATTGTACTTTAGTACTTTATCCTTAAACACTATTGTTCTCCATTCATTTTTTCCATATTCCTGCCACAAGCACGCTCATGTCATCCGACGCCTCCCTGGCATTTCTGGCAAGTGCCTGCATCAGTACTCCGTTTGCCACGTCTGACGGATTGTTGCTGTCTATATTTTCCAGTATGTTTTCCACATAAAATTCTTTGTCCTCTCCCGGAAATGCATCAATAATACCGTCCGATACCATAACCACCATATCACCATCCTTCAGGCTTGTCCGGGTGGATTCCGGCGATGCCTCCATATCGATGCCCATGGGAAGAGTTTTGGCATAAATAGTCTCCACACCCTCGGAGCGTTTGATAAATGTGGCAGCCGCGCCATTTTTAACCGTCTCACATTCTCCACTATAAAGGTCTATCGCCGTCATGTCAAGGGTTGTAAACTTTTTTCCCTCATAAGACATGACAAACAGCGTATTCATGAG
>JAAVZE010000126.1 GCA_022791495.1 Eubacterium sp. | reverse complement strand
GAACATTATGGTATCGACCTGAATTACCTGGTTACAGGAAGATCCAAGGAAGAGGATATCGCCAGAGATCTGATCTATGGAACTCCCGAAGAAACCTTTTATTTTATGCACCAGCTGTTGGACTCCTGTGAGAGAATGTATCTGAGGCGTATTTCAGAGGAGGGAAAGCTGTGATCAAAAGCATCATCAGGGATTCCACAGATGTATTCGTGTGTATACAGGGAAAGATCAGCCAGTTTGATATCCGGGATATCATTTATGTGGAACACAGCAGCCGGACAGTCTTTATGTATACCCTGAAAGGAATTGTGTACATTCCCTATATGTCCCTGAATCAGATTTACCGGGCGTTGGGAAACGACTATCTGTATCAGTGCCACAAATCCTTTCTCGTCAACCGGATTCATATTGAGAGCATAGACCGGACGGAAAATGTCGTTGTGCTGAAAGACAATATGGGAGAAATAGCTGTCGGCAGAAAGTACAGAACCCGTTTTTTAAAGGCGATGCACTTGATGGAATAGACAGAAAAGAAAGCCGGCTGCATTCGCATTTCAGTCTTTACAAAATCCGTGTTCCGTTATATAATAAGAATTCATATTGATTCCAAGGTGGTAAGTGTGAATAGAAGTACTAAGCTTTCAAAAAAGCGAAAGAAGCTTTTACAAAATAAAAGTTAAGGACTTCTACGGCAGCGGAGCTGCCTATTCACACAAGAAGAATCCGCGGAGCGGATTCTTCCCCACTGATTTATAAATTGTTTCACAGCACAAACTATGTTTGTATGGCAAGTTTGTGCGCGCACGCCCAAACTTGTTAAGAACTTTTAGTTCTTTGGCGCAAAAAAGGCGTACGCGCATGGAGGGTAAAGATGAAAGAGCTGTATCTGATCCGGCACGGAAGACAGTCTTCTAAACTGTGTAACGTGGATGTGAGTCTGGATGAAGCAGGGCGCAGACAGGCGGAACTTCTGGCGGACAGGCTTACATATGATAAAATACAAAAACTATATTGCAGTGATCTGAAAAGGGCGGTGGAAACCGCAGGAATCATAGGAGAAAAATTGGGATTAGAGCCAGTGGTGACACCGGCATTCCGGGAGATTGACTTTGGGGAGCTGACGGGAAAAGCGGATGATGTAATTGTGGAAGAATACAAAGAATTTCGCAGGGAACGCGTCAGTCAGACCAGTGATTTACCCTATCCTGGCGGGGAAAATGGAGCGGATGTGATCCGTCGTGTGCTGCCAGTGTGGAAGGAACTCTGCCAGTCCGCCCAGGAGCGGTCTGCCGTGGTGACTCATGGCGGGGTAATACGGTCTTTGTGTGCGTATCTACTGGAGACAGATTTAAAAAATAAGCTGAAATTCGCAGTGGATCTGGAAAATACAAGCATAACCGTAATTCGGTACGATGAGAAAAAGGAGCTTTTTTATCTGGAGCGTTTTAACGATACGGCGCATCTGGAGAGACACCCGGAACTATTGCGGGAAAGCTGGAAGCCTTCTTTGATCCGCCGGTGAAGAGAATAGATGACAGGAGAGAAGACAGATGATGGAACAGAGTAAGACAGGACAGGAAAATAAGATGGGGGTTATGCCGGTGAAGCGGCTGTTGATCACCATGTCCCTTCCGATGATGGCTTCTATGCTGGTACAGGCATTGTATAATATTGTGGACAGTATGTTTGTGTCCCGGATCGGTCAGGATGCCCTGACAGCAGTATCTCTTGCCTTTCCGATACAGATGCTTCTGATCGCAGTGGGAGTAGGTACCGGGGTCGGGGTTAATGCCCTGCTTTCAAAATGTCTTGGCGAAAAGAAATTTGAAGAGGCTGACCGGGCTGCCAACTGCGGCGTGTTTTTGATGCTGATCAGTTATGCTGTCTTTTGTGTTTTTGGGATTATTGGTGCAGGTAAGTTTATTGAGACCCAGGTAGATATGACCCAGAGTAATTCTGCCCAGATCGTGGAATATGGGACAAGCTATCTTTCGATCTGCATGATCCTGTCTTTTGGTATCTTATTTGAGATGATGTTAGAACGTCTGCTGCAGGCTACGGGAAAAACGATTTATACAATGATCACCCAGGGGACGGGTGCTGTCATAAATATCATTCTGGATCCTATATTGATCTTTGGATTGTGTGGTATGCCCAAAATGGGCATTGCGGGAGCTGCTGTGGCCACAGCCATCGGACAGATTATCGCGATGATCCTCGCCGTGGTATTTAATCTTCGTAAAAATACAGAAATACACCTTTCCCTTCGCAGTATGAGACCAAGGGCGGCTACGATCAAAGCCATATACTGGGTGGGTATACCGGCTATCATTATGCAGGCCATCGGTTCAGTGATGACCTACGGCATGAATAAGATTCTGGTTCCCTTTTCCACTACAGCAGTGGCGGTCTTTGGCATATATTTTAAGTTGAACAGTTTTATCTTTATGCCGGTATTCGGGCTGAATAATGGACTGATTCCCATTATTGCTTACAATTATGGGGCGAGGAAGAAAAAGCGGATCATCGAGGCAGTGCGTTTTAGTATGATCATCGCTGTGGTGATCATGTTCGTTGGACTGGGAATTTTCCTCACTATACCGGACAAGCTGCTGTTGTTGTTTGATGCATCTCCGACGATGCTGGAGATCGGTGTCCCGGCACTCCGGATCATCGGAACTCATTTTATGCTGGCAGGGGCTTCCATCGTTATGATGTCGGTGTTCCAGGCTTTTGGCGAGGGACTTTTAAGCCTTACCGTTTCGGCGTTGAGGCAGCTGGTAGTCATTCTGCCGGTGGCATATATTTTAGCAAATACGGCGGGACTTGGATATGTGTGGTGGTCGTTCCCCATCGCGGAAGCGTGCTCCCTTACACTGAGCAGCGTATTCTTTACGAGGCTGTACCGAAATAAGATAAAAAAACTTTAAGACATATAAAGGAGGAGGATCCAAATGAAACTGGACCGATTAGTAGGAGACAGATTTAAAGAGAGACCGTCTGACTGTGTGGTAGAGAGTCATGCGTTGATGGTTCGTGGCGGCTACATGAAGAATATGGCGAATGGTATTTATTCCCAATATCCGCCTCTGCGACGGGTGACGGCAAAGATTGAAAACATTATCCGGGAAGAGATGGATGGCATCGACGGACAGGAAGTTTTGTTCCCAGTAACACTTCCGGGCAGTCTCTGGGAGGAATCCGGCAGGTTTCAGAGTGTGGGAAGTGAGCTCCTTCGTTTTAAGGACCGCAATCATTCTCAGATGCTGCTGGGAATGACCCATGAGGAAGCAGCGGTACATCTGGTACGTGAATATGCCAATACCTATACCAAATATCCTTTTATGATTTATCAGATCCAGACGAAGTTCCGGGATGAGGCTCGTCCCCGTGCCGGATTGATCCGGGTTCGTGAGTTTACGATGAAGGATGCTTATTCTTTTCATACTTCCCAGGAGGATCTGGAACAATATTATGACAGATGTTATAAAGCATATCAGCGTATCTTTGCCAGGGCAGGGATTCCAGAAGTGGTTGTGGTAGCTTCGGATTCTGGTATGATGGGAGGAAGCGTTTCCCATGAGTATATGCTTCTCACGCCGATGGGAGAAGATTCTATCGTGCTGTGTGGTGATTGTGATTTCCGTGCCAATATGGAGGCAGCCGAGAGTGTTATAGAAAATAACCAGACTCTTGCCCAGGCGGAACTGACCCTGGTGGATACACCGGATAAGCATACCATTGAAGATGTATGTGAGTTTTTACAGCTTCCGGTGGAGAATTCCTGTAAAGCAGTAGTTTATCAGCGCAACGAGGACGATTCTTATGTAGTTGTATTTCTTCGCGGGGATCTGGAGGCAAATGAGACCAAGATCAAGAATTATCTTGGTGGCGCCATACATCCGGCAGTGATCACACCAGAGTGCGGACTTGCTGCCGGTTCCATCGGACCTTATAATCTTAATGGAGATTATACAGTACTTTATGATAAATCCCTGGAAGGGATTGATAATCTCTGCTGCGGTGGAAATGTAGATGGAAAGCATTACACAGGACTGGATATGAAACGGGATATGCCGGAGGCGGAGTATGGTGACTTTGCCAAGGCCGTAGAGGGCGGTATCTGTCCCTGCTGTGGGAAGAAGTCATTGAGGATCGAGAGAGGAATTGAAGTTGGAAATATCTTTCAGCTTGGTACAAAATACACGAAGCCGATGGGGATGGAGTATCTGGACAGCGAGGGCGAAAAACATCATCCGATCATGGGGTGTTATGGAATCGGCGTAGGTCGTCTGGCAGCTTCTGTCTGTGAAGTGAGCCGGGATGAGTACGGACCAGTCTGGCCGATCACGATAGCGCCATGGGAAGTTCATCTTTGCTGTGTGCGTGCGGATGACGAGGAGTGCAAAGAGTTTGCCGACAAGCTCTATGAGGACTTACAGAAAAAGCACATCGATGTGATCTATGATGACCGGAATGTAAGGGCAGGCGCTATGTTCTCTGACGCGGACCTGCTGGGTGTACCAGTGCGTGTCGTGGTGAGTCCGAGAAATATGAAAAATGGCTGTGTAGAGATCACTACCAGGGATAAGTCTGTCAGCAGGCAGGCAGAGCTTGCCCATGCAGCAGAGGCGGTACAGGAGTTGGTAGAAGAGCTGTATGCAAAGATAAATGAAGGTGTAGAAGAATTTCGATAAAATGTAAAGCGCACAGCAGGGCAGGAAAGCAAGGAAAGGAATAACGTGTCCATGAATTTTAGAGAGTATATCAGACAGGGGTTTGTTTTTCTGGATGGAGCAACCGGATCCAATCTTCAGGAACATGGAATGCAGGCAGGAGACTGCCCGGAGACGTGGATTCTGGAGCATCCGGACGTGTTTGTGGAACTTCAGAAAGGTTATATCCAGGCGGGCAGTGATGTGCTGTATGCACCAACATTTACCTGCAACCGCATCAAGCTGGCAGAATATGGTCTGGAGGACCGGCTGGAGGAGATGACTTCAGAGCTGGTGGGACTGTCGAGACGAGCCGTAGAAGAAAGCGGTACAACAAGGCAGATCTATATCGCCGGGGATATGACCATGACGGGGGAACAGCTCTATCCCATGGGAACCCTGGCGTTTGAAGAACTGGTGGACGTGTATAAAGAACAGGTGCGGGCGCTGGCGGCAGCAGGAGTAGACCTCTTTGCCGTGGAGACGATGATGAGCCTTCAGGAATGCCGTGGAGCGGTACTTGCCATCAAGGAGACCTGCGGGGATGCGTTGCCGGTGATGGTAACTCTTACTTTTCAGGAGGATGGGAGAACCCTTTACGGAACCAGTCCGGAGACAGCGGCGATCGTGCTGGAGGCGATGGGCGTGGATGCGGTGGGGGTAAACTGTTCCGCCGGCCCGGATAAAATGGTGGATCTCATCCAGAGGATGGAGAGAATGGCCGGGATTCCGCTGGTGGTCAAACCCAATGCGGGACTGCCGAAGTTAGTGGATGGCAGGACGGCTTACGATATGGGGGCAGAAGAATTTTCTGAGACTATGCTTCCTCTGGTGAAGAAGGGCGCCACGATCCTTGGCGGCTGCTGTGGAACCACGCCGGAACATATTAGAAAGCTCAGGGAGAGGCTTGCCGGTGAAGTTCCGGTGTTCCCAGAGAAAAAGAATGTCCGGGCGCTGACCAATGAGCGAAATTATGTGGAGATTGATCTGGAGGGAACCTTTTCCATCGTGGGTGAGCGCATCAATCCGACCGGAAAAAAGGAACTCCAGGCGCAGCTCCGGGAGGGAGAACTGGAGCTGGTGGTGTCCATGGCGGAAGAACAGGTGGAAAAGGGAGCCCGGATCCTGGATGTCAATATGGGAATGAATGGGATTGATGAAAAGGAGATGATGCTCCAGGCCATTTATGAGCTGACGCTGGCAGTGGATGTGCCTCTCAGCATCGATTCCAGCTATGTGGATGTAGTGGAACAGGCGCTCAGGATCTATCCGGGAAGGGCGCTGATTAACTCTATCTCTCTGGAGCCGGAAAAGTTTGAAAAGCTGATTCCAGCGGCAAAAAAATATGGTGCCATGTTTATTCTCCTTCCCTTATCGGATCAGGGGCTTCCGGAAAATATAGAAGAAAAGAAAGAGATCATTCATAAGATCCTGGATGAGGCGAAACGTCACGGTTTATCCGAACGGGATATCGTAGTTGACGGACTGGTGGGGACCATTGGAGCCAATAAGAGAGCGGCGCTGGAGGTGTTAGAGACCATCCGCTACTGTCGGGAGGAGCTGGGAACAGCGACGATCTGTGGGCTCTCAAATATTTCCTTTGGACTTCCGGAAAGGCAATTTGTCAACAGTGCTTTTCTGACGATGGCGATCGCTGCCGGGCTGACGATGGCGATCGCAAATCCCAACCAGACTTTGCTGGCCAATGCGGCGCTGGCGTCGGATCTGCTTTTGAATAAGCCAGAAGCGGATCTAAAGTATATTAATGGTGTGGCGAAGGCACAGATCTCAGCAGATGTGCCTAAGCAGGTGCAGGCTCAGGAAGAGATGGGAGTCCACCCTCTCTTTACTGCCGTAGTCAAAGGCAAAGAGGGACAGGTGCTGGAGCTGGTAAAAAAGGAACTGGAACGGGGAGAGTCCCCGGCGGTGATCATAGACTCCCACTTGATTCCAGCGATTAATCATGTGGGTGAGCTCTTTGAAAAGGGGACTTATTTTCTTCCGCAGCTGATCGCCAGTGCAGAGACCATGGAAAAAGCGATTGATTATCTGGAACCTCTCCTGGCAAAAGAACGGGGTAGTGAAAAGTTAGATACGGTGGTTATGGCGACGGTGAAAGGGGATATTCACGACATCGGAAAAAATCTGGTGGTACTCATGCTGAAAAATTATGGCTATGAGGTCATAGATCTAGGAAAAGATGTGGAGAGCCAGAAGATCCTGGATAGGGCAAAAGAAGAGAAGGCTGCTGTGATCGGCCTCTCGGCACTGATGACCACTACGATGACGGAGATGAAGCATCTGGTGGAGATGGCAAAGGAACAGGGCTGCCAGGCAAAGATTATTATCGGAGGTGCTGTTGTTACCGAGAGTTATGCCCAGGAGATCGGGGCAGATGGATATTCTAAAGATGCCAGGGAGGCAGTGAAGTTAGTGAACCGTCTGCTGGGACACGAGATGTAAATAAGCCTGTCCCTTCAGGCAGGTATTACCATAAAGGAAAGTCAGAAAATGAAGATGATCGATGTGATTATACCGGTCTACCGGCCGGATGAAAAGCTGGAACAGCTGATCCAGAAATTGAATACCCAGACGAGAAAGCCAGATCATGTGTTTTTTATGCAGACACTGGCAGGCAGCGAAGAGGACGAACGGGTAAGGAAGATACTTGGAAAGGCGGACCGGAGAGAGATCATATCCTTACCGAAGAGTGAATTTGACCACGGCGGTACGAGAAATCTGGGGGCATCTCTCTCAAAGGCGGACTATATGCTGTTTATGACCCAGGATGCCGTCCCGGCACAGGATACTTTGGTGGAAAAACTTTGTGCTTCCTTTGAGAGCCATGAACGGGTGGCGGCAGCTTACGGAAGGCAGTTACCAGGAAAACAGTCGGGGATAATTGAGAGGTATACCAGAGAGTTTAATTATCCGCCGGAGAGTTCTGTGAAGGAGAAAGCAGATCTGGAGAGACTTGGGATCAAGACCTTTTTTTGTTCCAATGTATGTGCCATGTATCGTCGGGACATTTACGAAAAACTGGGGGGATTTGTTACCCGGACGATCTTTAATGAGGATATGATCTTTGCGGCGGGACTCATCCAGGCGGGTTACCGCATCGCCTATGCGGCGGAGGCAGAAGTGGTCCACTCCCATAAATATACTTACTGGCAGCAGCTGACGAGGAATTTTGACCTGGCTGTCTCCCAGAGACAATACCGGCAGATTTTTGAACAGGTCCGCTCAGAATCAGAGGGAATGAGGCTGGTGAAGGATACGATGAAATATCTGATGCGACATGGAAAATGGTATCTGGTTCCTGATCTGGTACTGCAGAGCGGTTTTAAATGGATGGGCTATAAACTTGGACTGCGGTATGAGAGTCTACCTTTAGGACTGGTGAAAAAGCTGAGTATGAACAAAAGCTATTGGAATGAGAGGTGTTGATGTGGCAGAGGTTCACATTGTATTGACAACCTACAATGGAGAAAAATATATCAGGGAACAGCTGGACTCTATTTTGGAAAATACTTTTCAGGATGTGGCGGTGGAGATCTGTGATGATGGCTCCACAGATTCAACATTGGATATCGTCAGGGAGTATGTGGGGCAGTATGACCAGATTTCCCTGCATCAAAATAAAAAAAATCTGGGATATACGAAGAATTTTCTGGAAGGGATCCGACGGAGCAGAGCTCCCTACATCATGCTGTGTGACCAGGATGATATCTGGCACCGGGATAAGATCGAAAAGACACTTCGTCGGATGAAAGAGATGGAGACACAGAATGGGACTGACCTCCCTTTAATGGTATTTACAGATGCCATGAATTTTGACAGTGACAGCGGGGAAGAACTGGGTTCCTTTCATGAAAGCAGCCATCTGGATGTAAAAAGGCTTGACAGTGCCCATCTTTTTATGGAAAATAAATGTATTGGCTGTACAGTTATGATGAATGGGGCGGTCCGTAAGTATTTGCAGGAATTTCCCAATGAAATTCGGGTTCATGACTGGTGGCTCGCTCTGATCTGCAGTCATTTTGGAAAAATTTCCTATATTGAAGAAACCACCTTGCATTATCGGCAGCATAGTGGTAATATGATTGGCGGAAGCAATTTTTCAGACTATGTAAAAGCGCGTCTTTCGGATTTGCGCAGCCAGCGCGAGGTGATCCGGCAGACATTTTTACAGGGGAAGGCATTTTACAGGGTGTTTGGAGACAGGCTTTCTGGGGAAAAAAGACAGATTGCAGAACATTTTGCCGGGATGGCAGAGGCAGGTGCAGTCCGTCGAAGGGTAAATATGATACGTTTTGGTTTTTGTAAAAGTGGTTTTGTGAGAAATGCAGCTTTGTTCTGGCTGATCTGACAGAACCTGCGAAGATGCTGGATCCGTTGATGTGATGGCGGGGCGGAAAGCAGGAAACGGAGGATAAAATGGCAAAGAAAAATAAATCCGGGAAAAAACGGGTAGTGGGGAAAGTGTTTCTGGTGATCGGGATACTGATCAGCATGGCGGTAGGAAGTATGGCAGCCACAGCACAGTACCGGGTGAGCGGTTCCCTGGATCTCTTAAATTTTGATAAAACGAATTCTCTGGATAAAGTAGATGTATCCAAGTATGATACTCTCAGTGATTCGGAGATTGTAAATATCCTTTTGGTGGGAGCGGATAAAAACCTGGATGAGCAAAATGCCGGGGGCGCGGCGAGGCGTTCTGACTCTATGATGATCGCTACACTGGATATGAAACACAAAAAATTGAAAGTGACATCCCTGATGCGGGATATGTATGTGGAGATTCCTGGACATGGAAGCCGCAAACTGAATGCGGCATATTCCTTAGGAGGGATCAAGCTTCTCTATGAAACCATTGCGAAAAATTTTGGGATCAAGATGAAAGGGTATGCAGAAGTGAATTTTGATGCCTTTGTGGATGTGATCAATGCTGTGGGCGGAGTGGAAGCCACACTGACTGAATCTGAGGCAGTAAACTTGAATGATACCAATTATATTAAGCGTAAAAAATTTAGAAATGTTAAGGTAGGAAAGCAGGTACTGAACGGATACCAGGCTCTGGGCTACTGCCGGATCCGTCACGGGAAATGGAAAAATGGGCACTATCCGGCTGTCCTTACGGCCTCGGGTAAGGGGGACGATTATGGAAGGGCAGAGAGACAGCGTCTTGTGATCCAGTCACTCTTAAAGAAAGTAAAGTCCATGTCAGTAAATAAATGGCTTGAGCTGGTGGATATCATCCTTCCCAACGTAAAAACAGATTTGGACAAAGATGAGATCTATTCTTATCTGATGGCGATCGTGAAGATGGGAACTACAGAGCTTAAACAATACAGCCTTCCAATTCAAAACGGCTATACCAGCCAGAAGATTAATGGAGAGGACTGTCTGGTGCCGGATCTGGAGAAGAATAAGAAGGCGCTGAAAAAATATATTTTTGAAGAGTAGGAATGTGATGCAGTATGGGTGAAATGTTCTGCCGGGTTGACAATCTTCTTTGAAATTGGTAAAATAAGTGTTTGAAAAGCATGGTAAGGAGTGAATCAAATGAGAAAGATGGTATTGTCCATTTTGATAGATAACACACCAGGGGCTCTATCCCGGGTAGTGGGACTGTTTAGCAGACGAGGCTATAATATCGACAGCCTCACTGTAGGGGAAACCGAGAATGCAGCGGTTTCCAGAATGACGGTGGCAGTGACTGGAGATGGGATCATATTGGATCAGATTGAGAAGCAGATCTGTAAGCTGGAAAATGTGATCCTTGTGAAGGAGCTCACCGGGGAAGCTTCCGTGTGCCGGGAGCTTATCCTGGTAAAAGTGGCAGCTTCCAGGGAGGAAAGACCTTCCATTAATGCGATCGTAGAAATTTTCCGGGCTAAGATCGTAGATGTCGCTTCGGATTCCATGATGATTGAGCTGACGGGAAATCAGGCAAAGCTGGATGCCTTTACCAAATTATTAGACGGCTATGAGATCCGTGAACTGGTCCGGACAGGAATAACCGGGCTGGCGAGGGGACAGTTGGAGGAATGAGACGGCAGAAATTGAAATTTGCTACAGTATGATACGGGAAACCATCCGCCGGTAAAACGG
Organism: Eubacterium sp.; assembly: GCA_022791495.1. GTDB lineage: Bacteria > Bacillota > Clostridia > Lachnospirales > Lachnospiraceae > Eubacterium_F. The sequence continues at coordinate 110 of JAAVZE010000126.1, read as the reverse complement.
CGGGGCTTTATATTAAATTAAATTTAGGAGGAACAGTAAAATGGCAGACGCAAAGATTTTTTATGAAAGTGACTGTAACCTTGGACTTTTGGATGGCAAGACGATTGCTG
>JAAVZE010000125.1 GCA_022791495.1 Eubacterium sp. | reverse complement strand
CTTCGCTGCCTTACCAACACGGTCACGCAGATAATTGAGTTTTGCACGTCTTACTTTACCAAGCCGAACGATCTCGATCTTCTCTACGATCGGAGAATGAAGCGGCCAGGTCTTCTCTACGCCGATTCCATTGGAATTCTTACGTACAGTAAATGTCTCACGGCTGCTACCGCCCTGTCTCTTCAATACAACACCTTCAAATACCTGTGTTCTCTCACGGCTGCCCTCGATAACTTTTGCAGATACTTTTACGGTATCACCAACATGAAATTCAGGAATTTCCGCTTTCATCTGCTCAGCTTCGATTTTTCTGATAATCTCGTTCATTTTTGTTGTTCCTCCTAAATCTTTTGATGTTCTTAATGCGATGCACCTGCACCAGAGGACCATCTATTTTTTTCCTGCCATTTACCTAAACGGCATCACAACATTAAAAATATAGCATAAAAACGTAGGTACGTCAAGAGATTTTATAAGCGTCTTTTTTAAAATATTATTTTACCGTAATCTGAATCTTCTTATAGACACCGCTCTGGGCATAGGCAAAGATCGTACATTTCCCCTTTTTCTTCGCCTTTATGACACCCTTTTTAGAGACAGCGGCTGTCTGGGGACGACTGGATTCAAAGCTGACCTCCCGGTGGTGCCGCAGTGGTTTGGACTGTTTGATCTCTTTGGCTTTGATTCGCCAGGTCTTTCCTGCTTTCATTGTAATTTTGTTCTTGTTCACCTTTACCGACTTTGCATTTCCGTTCTTGCCGCCATTTGTGATGGCATGAATCGTCTTCGAGACGGCGATAGTCACCTTCCTCCCATCAATGATCCTATAGGCGCGAACCATGTACTTATAATAAGTTCCCTTTTTGCACTTCCGGTCGATATAGGATCTTTGATTTCCGCTCTTTATAGTCTTCTTCAGCTTATATTCATAGATCCATTTGCGCGTATTGCAACGGTTACCGTACACTTCATATCCGTCTGCCCCCTTTACCCGGTTCCAGGTTAGTTTGATGTTGTTTTCCGTGATCTGGGAGACCCGTGCCTGGATCCGCGCAAAATATGCCCCCTTTATGTCGCCATCGGTCTTCTGGGACTGTATGGTCTGTTCCGTCACAAGGAACGTATCCATAGAGACATCCAGTTCCTTCGCTGTCGTCTGGATCTTCACCGCCGTATCCGGAGAGACACCCAGGCCATCCGTGATGTTAGAGAGATTTTTATCCGGAGGGGGAGTTGTGGAAGCCCTCGGTGTTGGTGCGTAGGACGGAGCCGGTGTCTGGGATGGTACTGGTTCCAGGGTCTCTGTAGGCGCTGGAGCCACCGATGAAACTGGCTCTTCTGTAGGTTGGGATGGTTCCGCCGTTTTAGGTGGTTCCTGGGTGGGTACCGGAGTCGGAGTGATGGCAGGCGTAGGGGTCGGTTCCAGCGTTGGCTGAGGGGATCCTTCAAAGGTTACTACGATCGTATGGCTTCTTTGGATACCAGGAATCCTATAGATATTTCCCTCTGCCTTTTTTTCCTCTCCGTCGATGGTAAAAGTATACAGACTGGACGCATCTGCAGGCTGGAAGAAAAGCAGGACATCTTCGCCGCCATCTACCGTCATATCTATAGCAGCGCTACCTTCGGCGGTTACTTTGGTGTCTGATCTTTTTAAGGTTACTACCCCGTTTCCACTTGTTTTTAACTTGAGGTCGTATGTAACTTTGGGAACATATGTTGTTCCCGGCTCTGCTGTCGTCTGTGGTGTCGGGAATGACGGTTTTGACGTCAGCGGCGGCATCGATGTCTGTCCTGGTTTTGGTGTCCCTGGCCTTGCTGTCGTCACACCTTCTTTTCCATCCGAGGTCACGGTACCGGCATATGACCAATTGGAGACAGATGACAGATCTAAATGCAAAGTCGGGCGGACAGCGATACGATCGTCATTGACAACAAGACCACTCGTAAGTACATACCCAGTATTAGTCACGTAGGAAGCGACGTGGTTAGCGTAGCCCGGCGACCGCAGCCACCAGTGATCCGCACTTCCGGCACTGTTCATATCACCGCTCCCGATTTCTCCCCCCTCCGCAGTATAAGCTGTGTTTACTGCCTTCCTTGTATTTACACTGCCTATTGAAGAGGTAAAACCATATGCTGGATTCCTTAACTCTTCGATAGATAGCAGATACACCTGATCTGCAGTATTTCTTCCCCCGTATGTCCCATGCTCCGAATTGTTGTTATTTACTACATTTGTAGTCTTTATTGCCTGGCGTTCCGATGCCGTAAAGGCATTGTTTAAAAAACCTTCTCCGCTGTAATCTTTTCCTTTTTTATCCGCTTCTGCCCCATACCCGTTCAACCAGTTGCGAAGCGCACAGGTTTCCCAGGTAACATCTGTAAATGTATCATTATATTTCTGGCAGTCCAGGTTCTTGTCCGCCACCAGGAAAGCATCGTCTCCATCTACAGACAGCACCCTCCACTTGATGGGGGATTTCATATCATTTTTGCTAGCCTTTCCGTCCCCATTTGTGTCTTCCTGCCAGTAGTTTCCAAACCAGATACAATCCCAGGTAATGGTACCATCACTACTGTCTGTCCTTGGGCTGCTGACACCGTAGTCTGCTGCCGCCTGAATCTGCAATGAACCAGGTATAGGCAGAATTCCTGCCAGCAGGGCAACAACCAGCAGAAAGGCTGCCTGTCTTTTTAAATCGGATTTCATTTGCTTACTCATATATCTTATCACCTTCCCTGATACATATCATTTTGATTTTCTAACATTACAATTATACAATAGTCTCTTAAATTATACAAGTCTATCAAAACAGGCAGACCTCTCTTGCCCATAAATCTGCTAAGTCTGGAAAAGGCTCCCTCTCTAATACTCGCTTCTTTGACTTTACTTTCATCTTGATATCCCTTTCACCAAAAAGGAACTTCCTTTTAATACAATAATAAAAAGAAGTTCCTTTAGTTATAATCCGATTCAAATTTTTGGATAAACAACCATGTTTAAATGTCACTACCTCTTTATTTTCTTAGAGGGAGTTTTTTCAAATTCCTGATCCCGTATCTTCAGACGATATATTCTTTTGTGGGATGGTGCCTCTGCATTGTATTCATCGATGAGCTTCTGCAGTTCCTTCTCCACATCATTGATCTGTTTTCCTGCTATATATTCCTGATCGGGAAAAATCTCAGCCTCGATAACACCTTCAGATTCCCGGACGAGGATCTCCTGCACCAGACGGGAAGAGCCAATCCTATTTTCCAGCTCTTCCGGGGATACATTTTCCCCATTTTTCGTGATGATAAGATTCTTTTTCCTTCCGGTGAGATAGACAAAACCGTCCTCATCCACATATCCCAGATCTCCAGTCTTTAGCCAGCCATCTTCCAACGTCTCAGCGGTTTCTTTTGGCATCTTGTAGTACCCGGCCATCACACTGCTTCCCCGGATCCACAATTCATGTTCCACTACCTTTGCCTCACAGTTCGGCATAAGCTGCCCCACAGAATCCTTGCGGATATTCCAGCTGAGATTGGTGCTGATGACCGGGGCACACTCCGTCATCCCATACCCCTGCTGGATGCAGATTCCATACTTTTCAAATAATTCGATATAATCTGGATTCAGATAGGCGCCGCCACTGCAGATCGTATGCAGATTTTCTCCAAACACCTGCTGTCTTACTGCCTCCGGAGGCAGTCCCTCCGCCGCCTCCAGCTTTTTTGCCAGAGTCTCGATCATCAGCGGCACCATCAGGATCATGTCCGGCTGGAAGATCTTCATATTCTTTGCCATGTGCATCAGGGAGTCATTGATACAGATCACACTTCCCAGGGAAATTCCTTTTATAATGTCCATGCTGAGACAGTAAGCGTGGTGTATAGGAAGTACTGAGAGAATAACCGTGCGCTCCGGAAATTTCATATCCAGACAGGTGGCATTTTCAGCAATGTTGCGCTGGGTGAGCATAACGCCTTTGCTCTTTCCTGTGGTTCCCGATGTAAACATGATGGTACACAGATCCTCCGGTTTCGGGCGATGGTCAAAACTCCCCTTCTGGGCGTTCACCAGTTCCCAGAAAGACTCCATTCCTCCCTCTGCCTTTTCTTTCTGCATGGAAAGAATATAGCGGATCTTTGGACAGCGTTCCCGCACCATGGCACCCACATCACTGCGGAGCTCATCCAGCACCAGTACGGTGGCATCCGACCGGTGGATCAGCTCACACATTTCCTCCGCCGGCAGAGAGACATCCAGGGGAACCGCTACACATCCGCTTCCTGTTATACCAAGAAAAGCGGTGATCCATGTATAAGAAGTCATGCCCGTTATGGCGATATGGTTTCCCAGCTCTCCCAATTCTCTCAAGACGCAGGAAAAATGGTCGCTGTCCTGTTTTAACCGGGTGTAGGTTTTTGCCTCAATTCCGTCTTTTGATACCCGGTACCGGACTGCCTCTTCCGAACCGTATTTTTTATCTGCTGCATCAAGTATTTCCCAAATTGTCGAATAGGTCATCATATACCTCCCCGTATCTAAAACAATTATTCTACCAGTGTAGTCAAATAGTTAACTGCTTCCTGCACCGTCCGGATCGAGCCTGCCTGTGCCGAATCGATCTCAATATCATACTGCTCTTCCAATTCTCCCATCATACTCACAAAGTCAAAAGAAGTAAACCCAAGGTCTTCCATAAACCGGGAATCCAGATGGATATTCGACGGTTCTACCTCCACATAATTACAGATGATTTCTTTCAGCTCTTCAAACATGATCTTCCTCCTTATAATTCCAAATAAGTACTACACAAGTTTCATGATCTCACCAATGGTAAGGTTGGGGTTTTCTGCCCCCTTAAACATGATCCTGCACAGATAATAATACAGATATTCCAGCTGTTTACGGCTGACTGCTTTCACTTGGTGTTCAAAACTAAAATCCAGTCCATTATCTTCCGGGCGGTGCATGACCGTTAGATACATTGCCTGGGTCGTGGCGCCGTTAGGATACCATTTCGTCTTATACTTAATATCTCCCAGCTTTTCCAGCTCTTTATCCCGCATGGACATCGGCTGATAGGTCAGGGACATCGGTTCATACACCCGCCCCGGCGCCTTGTTCCACACCTTGCTCTGATGGGCAAAAAATGCCACCGGATCGTAGTTCGCATGGCGGAAATACTCATTTTGGCGGTCACGGATCTCATGAATTCCCTCCAGAAAAGTTTTGTCCTCCGGAATAATAGTCCGAAATGGAAATGAATGAATCCTCGTACCGCCACTCTTTTTCTCTTTAAGGGTTCCCCTTCTGGCGATAGTGGTCGTAATGGACACGTCATCATTGTGGTTCATTTTCTGAAAATAAGTCCGCAGTCCCATCATCAGCAGGCATACCAGAGATACATGATAGGTCTCACAAAAATCCATAAGACGTCTGGTAGGTTCTTCCTCCAGATGAAATACATCCAGCGCCGAGTCCACAGAATCTGACACGTTTACTGCCGCCCTGGCATCCAGATTTCCAGAGGCCTTTCTTTCAGCCTCTAACCGTCCCGGACCGTCGATGCCGTTATAGATCGGTTCCGAAGCCTCGATCAGCTGGTGGAAAAAGGCCTCGTCCTTCTGTTTCGCCTTTGACTCTGCCTCATAGGCTAGATCTTTCTTCACCTGCTCGATATAGGAAGCCATCTCCCTGGGATAGGCAACCCCCTCATACATATTATGGCAGTAGATCTCAATGATATCTTTCAAAAAGCAGATCATGGACTGGGCATCCATGATGCGGTGATCCACCAGAAAATATACTCCCTGATATCCGTCGGGCATCCGGATCTTAACGATACGGCTCATGGGCGCATCTTCTTTGGTAAAGGGAACCTGTGTCCAGCTCTGCAGCACCGCCTCCGCCTCTTCCATAGTCTTTCCGGAAAAATCTTCTGAACCGATCTCCATCACTGCATCCTGGCACACATACTGATACCATGTGCCATCTTTATCCTTAAAAAAATGAACCTTTAGACACTCACAGCGCTCATATGCTTCCCCGATCGCCTTTCCCAGCACATCAAAATCCAGATCTGCCCCAATAGTCAGACTGGTCCCAATATTCAGAACTTCCTTTTTAGGACAGAAATCCATATAATAAAAATGGAATTTTTGCGCCACAGTCAACGGATATACCGGATACCCTTTTCTCGTCTTTCTCATACTCTCCTCCATTCCTTTTCCAGCCAATCATCCAGTGTGCTCTCATATCGCTTCATGTCCTTAAAATAACTTTCAGCGTGGGCAGCCCCCTCGATAACCAGCTTCCTCTTCGACGCCCCATAATTTTCAAAGATCCTTTCGCACATCCAGCTGGGTACAAAACCATCCTTAGAACCGTGGATGAGCAGAGCCGGGATCTCTGCCTTTTTTACCTCTCTGGCCGCATTGCACTCATCCAGCCCGTATCCCGCCAGCCGACGGTTCAGCCAGTTGGAAATCTCCATCATCGGAAATGCCGGCATATGATACATGGTATGCAGCACATGGGTAAATACCTCCTTCGGTGAGGTAAATGCACAGTCCGAGACAACACCCCTCACCTGTTCCGGCAGCTCCAGACCAGTACACATAAGCACCGTTGCTCCTCCCATGGAGATTCCGTGAAGCAGTATATCCGTATCAGTGCCACAGTGGTCTAACACCCAACGGATCCACAACAGGGCGTCACGCCGGTCCAGACATCCAAATCCTATGTATCTGCCCTGACTTTCACCGTGGGCTCTGGCATCCACCAGAAGCATACTGAACCCTCTTTTCAGATAAAAATCCGAAAGGGCAATATAGTCCTTCATCCCCTGGCTGGTATAACCGTGAAAACAGATCACAATCTTCTTCTGATCCCCCTCAGGAAAATAAGTAGCGTGAAGTCTCAGACCGTCTTCTGATTCCAGATATACGTCTTCCCTGCTATGTGCCAGAAACTGCTCCTTCCGCTCTTCAATCACCGGCATATAGCGGTCCCAGTCGGTTCCCGACATTTTAATGGTCCTCTTATTATTTGCTTTCCCCGGACAACGTATCATCGTCCGCCGGTACATATAGACAGAACCCGCCAGCTCTGCGATCACAAGTCCCCCAATCGCTGCCAGGATCCCTCTTCCAATACCCATCATTCTTCACCTCCGGGATCAACGTTTGCTGTTGATCAAATCTTTCAATTTGAGCGCCTTATCAATATTCCCTTCTACTTTTAATTTCTGCAGGGTAAATGCCAGCACTGGATCCAGCTTTCCTTCAGCGATTTTCATAAGTGTTTCTGCAGTAGCTGTAAACATAGCGTCCCGGTCAAAATATTCATAGGGTTCTACATACAGCTGTCCCTCTTTCACCTCAACATAAAAAATTCCTTCCGCTTCTCCTGTGATATTGAACTGATAAGCTAAATGTTCTGTGACATCACTGACGTCAGCTCCCATAAACTGCTCTTTTACCAGAGCAAAAAAATCTGCATAGGTCATTTTTCTACATTTTCCTTTCTCTTTCGACCAGCGGTCAAGTTTATTACAAGATTACAATAACACTTTTTCGACCAGCGGTCAACTTATTTTTCTGATTTTAGAAAACAGGATATAAATTGGCGCCATTAAACTAACAATTTTCTCTGAAATATGATATACTTTGGTGTATCAGTAACAATCGGAGGAAATTGACCATGCCAGAACCTATGAAATATGAGAAAATATTGGATGCACTGGAAGAATTACTGACCAGCAGGGATATGCAGGCGATCACTGTCCGGGAGATCGCCCAGGCCGCCGGTATTGGAAAAGGGAGTATCTATTACTATTTTTCCTCGAAAGAAGAGATCTTAGATGCATTAATAGAACGTAATTATAAAAAACCTCTGGAGCTGGCAAAAAATCTCGCCATCCAGAAGGAGATTCCCCCATTCACGCGGATGGCAATGCTTTTTCAGGCATGCCGCAGCTCTTCGGCAGAATTTATCCGGCAGGATGCCTCAGTATCCGCGCTGGAAACCGGCACGGAGTGGGCGTTCCTTCACCAAAAATACCTAAACTATATGGTGACGGAATTAAAACCAGTGCTGACATCCATTATTCAGCAGGGCATTGAAACCGGAGATATCACTTTTGACCATCCCGCCGCCCTGGCTGAAATCGTTTTAATTATCTTAACGGTAAAACTGGACAACACCATCGTCCCTTCTACCGAAGAAGAGACGTCGGAAACGATCCGGGGATTGATCTGCCTATTGGAAAAGGGCACCGAAAATCCCATCGGTGCCCTTAACTTCCTAATGTCGTGAAATAAGCCCCATCAAGCGGCTAAGCGGACAGGCAAGGAACTTGCGTGGACGCTTAGACATTTGATGGGCAAGACGGTATGAGCATGGAGGTCAAACCGACCGGAATGCGAATACCGGGAGCGATTGCGGGAGTGCGTCAGCACGAAGCAATCGGCTTTTTTCTAATAATCCCCATCAAGCGGCTAAGCGGACAGGCAAGGAAACTTGCGTGGACGCTTAGACATTTGATGGGCAATCTCTATCATTTGTCAAAGCGGACAGCAATGGAATTGGCATGCGCCGTCAGCTGCTCCGCATTGGCAAACTGAATGATATCTTTGTGGATCGGCTCCAGAGCCTCTCTGGAATAAGAGATCAGACTAGACTTCTTGATAAAATCATCCACATTCAGCGGTGAGAAAAATTTGGCGGTGCCATTGGTGGGAAGCACATGGTTCGGTCCCGCAAAATAGTCCCCCAGGGGCTCACTGCTGTATTCACCAAGAAAGATCGCCCCAGCATTTTTTATTCTTGTCATGGTATCAAAAGGATTCTTCGTCAAAATCTCAAGGTGTTCAGATGCGATCTCGTTGGCCGCCCGTATGGCGTCAGACATGGAATCCGCAACCAGAAGATAACCGTAATTCTCCAGTGATTTCCGGATGATATCCGCACGGCTCAAGGTCTTCAAAAATTCCTGAATCTCTTCTTCCACCCGCACTGCCAGTTCCTCACTGGTAGTCACCAGGATGGCAGAAGCCAGTTCGTCATGTTCTGCCTGGGACAAAAGATCCGCCGCCACATAACGGGGATTCGCTGTCTCGTCTGCCAGCACAAGGATCTCACTGGGACCTGCGATGGAATCAATGCTCACATGTCCATATACGCTCTTTTTCGCCAGCGCCACAAATATATTTCCCGGTCCACAGATCTTTGCCACTTTTTTGATGGATGCGGTACCATAGGCAAGGGCAGCCACTGCCTGAGCCCCTCCCACTTTGTATACCTCTGTAGCTCCTGCCAGGTCTGCCGCCACCAATGTAGCAGGGTTTACCTTCCCATCTGCTCCCGGAGGCGTCACCATCACGATGCGTTCCACTCCCGCCACCTGGGCTGGAATGATGTTCATAAGCACACTGGAAGGATATGCCGCTTTTCCCCCTGGCACATATACGCCGACACTCTCTAAGGGCGTGATGCGCTGTCCCAGAACAACTCCGTCCTCTCTCGTTTCGATCCAGCTGTTGCGGAGCTGTTTTTTATGAAAATCCTGGATGTTTGCCAGAGATTTTTTCATAACCTCTACCAGAGATGTCTCCACCTGGGTGTATGCCTCCTGGATTTCTTCCCCGGTCACATGGATATTGTCCGGTGTGATCTCTGTTTTATCAAATTTCTTTGTATAACGGAACAGGGCTTCATCTCCCTTTTCCTTTACCTCGTTTAAAATCTCATTTACCGTATCCTGATAGGTGTCATACTGGTTTGGACTGCGTTTCAGCAGACTTTCCAGAATATTTTCCATCGATGCATCGTCCAGTCTGATCCGTCTCATCATCGCCCTCTCCTTTCTATCCGTTCAATGCCTGCTTTAAATCTTTTACGATCTTTGTGATCCGCTCCCGCTGCATCTTCATGCTCGCCTCATTGACAACCACTCTCGCCGACAGCGGACAGATCTCCTCCAATACCTCCAGACCGTTTTCCCTCAAGGTGGAACCGGTCTCCACGATATCTACGATTACCTCAGAGAGTCCAACAATGGGTGCCAGTTCCACGGAACCATTCAGCTTCACGATCTCCACGGTCTGATGTCTTTTATTGTAAAAATAATCCTTGGCGATCTTCGGATATTTGGATGCCACCCGGATGATCTCATTTTTTTTCAAAAGCTCTCTGGCGGATGCCGGACCTGCCACACACATACGGCATTTCCCAAGTCCCAGATCCAGAACCTCCAGAATCTTACGTCCCTCTTCCAGAATGGTATCACTTCCCACCACTCCGATATCCGCAGCGCCGTATTCTACATATGTAGGCACATCCGAAGTCTTGGAAAGGAAAAATTTCAGTCCCAGCTCCTCATTGACAAAGATCAG
>JAAVZE010000124.1 GCA_022791495.1 Eubacterium sp. | reverse complement strand
TCAGCAGGATATAGTCTTCATAATTTGAAATAATTGTTATAACTGTGGCAGCCCCAGATAATTCAGTAGTCCCACATAGATTCCATAGGCAAACTGATACTGCATGGTGGTCAGCAGGATATAGTCTTCATAATTTGAAATGTAGGCGAGTTCTACGAGGACGGAGGGCATCTGTGTCCGGCGCAGGACGTACAATGACGGTCTTACATAAGTACCGTTATTTTTTGTGCCCACCCGGCGGACGATCTCCTGAACGATATCAGTACCAAGGTAATAAGATGGGCTTCCCTCTGCGTAGACATATGCTTCTGTTCCGTTGATGGCCGGATTGACATTGGCATTCACATGGATGCTGATAAAATAGTCCGCTCCCCAGGTGTTTGCCATATCCACCCGCTCTCTGAGGCTGGAGTTGGTATCATAGCCCAGAACCTCAGTAGGGGTCTGGCGGGATACTGCCACTTCAAAGCGGTAGTCGGCAGAGAGTATGTTTGACAGATAGGCGCCGACGATATAGGTGATATCCTGTTCCCTGGCACCAAAACCTTCTGCACCGGCATTAAATCCGTAAGGATTGTGTCCTTGATCGATAAAAACTTTGATAGCCATACCATGATCTCCACTTTTTAATTTATAAATTATTATATGAGATTTTAATTTGCCTTGTTACGAATAGATTTGTTTTTTTCGGGGATAGTAGGTATGAAAGTAAAGCTAAGTGGAGGAAGATACGAATACCTGCATGGTATGGAAATGGAGATTATTTTATGGAAGATATTCTTTATATTAAAGTAGAACAGAATATTCCGGTGACAAAGCGGGATCTGAAGTTAAAAGATGTAGCGACTCTGTACAGCACCAATACGGCCATGGTGCAGAAGCTGGAAAAGGAACCCTTCTATACGCTGCCCCCGGATGGGGAAAAACTGACGATGTTCACCATTACCAAGGTATATGAGGCCATCCACCGGGTTTATCCGGATGTGACCATAGAAAATCTGGGAGAACAGGATTTTATCGTGGAGTGTGAGACGGGCAAAAAGCCTTCCAAAGCCTGGGAGTACACAAAGACGGTTCTGGTGGCATTCATCGTATTTTTCGGGGCGGCATTTACGATCATGACATTCAATGAGGATGTAAATGTATCGGGGGTATTTGAAAAGATCTATCTGATTTTTACCGGAGAGGTCCAAACCGGCGGCTCCGTCCTGGAGATCTGTTATGCCATCGGGATCCCCATTGGTATCATTGTATTCTATAATCATTTTAAAAGACGGGATATCAAAAATGATCCCACGCCGATTCAGGTGGAGATGCGGACCTATGAGGAGCAGATGAATAAGGCGATGATCAAATCTGCATCGAGGGAGGGAAAGACCATTGACGTTAATTGAAAATGTCTTCCTGGGCTTTCTTGGACTGAGTTTTGGATTAACGGTATCGGCAGGGGTATTTGCCTTTATCACCATGCTCGATGTAATCCCCAGGCTTACCCAGCGGACCGGGACTGCAGTTCATCTGTATGGTTATGAAAATACGATCATCCTGGGAGGAACCCTGGGAAATATTATGTTCTTATTTGTCAGGAGTTTTCCCGTAAGTTATGTGGGATTGGCGGTCTTTGGGCTTTTTTCCGGCATTTTTATAGGCTGTCTGGCGATGGCTCTGGCGGAGAGTCTCCGGGTGATCCCGATCTTTGTAAAACGACTGAAGATGAAGGAAGGACTTCCGATCATATTGATCGCTTTAGCACTGGGCAAATTAGTAGGAACCATCTTTCAATATTTTTTTCTTATGAAATAGAAAAGCCAGAAAGGAAGTATATGATTATGAATAACCAGAAGACAGATATCAAGGATGTGATCTATGAGACCGTTCCCCAGGAGAGGGACGATAAATATAATGACTACGTGGATGAGAATACGCCAAAAGTCAGCTGGATGATCAATCTTTGCAAGGCATTTCTGGTAGGGGGCATCATCTGCACACTGGGGCAGGGGCTGATCAATCTTTATATGTATCTTGGTCTGGATAAGGAGACGGCTGCCCTTTATAACACACTGTCCCTGATCCTGCTCAGCGTTGTGCTGACAGGTCTGAATATCTATCCTAAGATTGCGAACTTTGCCGGAGCCGGGACGCTGGTGCCCATCACAGGCTTTGCTAACAGCGTGGCGGCGCCTGCCATAGAATTTAAAAAAGAGGGCTGGGTGTTCGGTGTGGGGTGTAAGATTTTTACCATCGCCGGTCCCGTGATCCTGTATGGGGTCGTCACCAGCTGGGTGCTGGGGCTGATCTACTGGATCGGAAAATGGATCGGCTGGTTCTAACAGCCGATCCATTTTCCGGTTTGTGCAAACATTAATCTTCAATTTCTTTTTCAAACTCGATGACTGCGCCGGTTGCGGCATTGATCTTCACTTCATACTCATAGATTCCTTTCTGAAGTTCTACCTCATATACAGCAATTCCGTCGTCTTTGTCAAACTCAAATTTGGTGATGGCAGCACCGGGAACTTTTTTCAACGCAATATTTCTGGCTTTTGACTCTCCGATATAGCCTTTTGGGGAAGAAGAGTTTAGCTGCTTCCATTCATATTCCAGAAGTTTTCCGTTTTTGGCATTGTATACCAATTTATACTGGCGATTTCCCTTTTTCAGAGAGAGTTTATACTCTGAGAGACCATCATCCACAGAAAGGCGGGCGGAGATGATCTTGCTGCCCTTTACCAGTTTGCGGGCTTTTTTCTTGATCTTTGACATGCTCACGTTCTTTTTGTTCTGGATCGAATAACTGGTGTTGGGAAGCTCCCACTCATATTCGATCAGCTTAGTGTCTGAGTGACGGTATTTCAGGCTGTATTTTTTTGTTTTTTTGATAAGAGACACTTCAACTACCGCTTCGCCGTTGTCCATATCCATCTCAATTTCTGTAATCGAAGCGCCGGGAACTTTTTTCTGGGCTGCTTTGCTGGCCTTGTGTGTATTGGATCCTGCCTCAGATGTCGAAGAAAGCATGACAAGTGAAAGGCATGAGGCAAGACATAAAACACTTATTTTTTTAATCCAATTTTTCTTCATTTTCAACATCCTTTCTCTAAAAGAATTTGTTTTTTGACTTTATTATATTTAATAAAAATCAAAATGTAAAGAGGTAATTTTTCGTTGAGAAATATAGGAAAATAGTGTATAATAAATAAAACATTATGGATGCCGTCGGGCTAAAGGAAACATTTACGTGCGGAGTACTATATCGCTGAGAAATGGAGGAAGGTCATGATCGAGAATAGAAAGGTTCTTGCCATTATACCTGCCAGGGGGGGGAGCAAGGGAATCCCCAGAAAGAATGTCAAAGCAGTATCTGGAAAGCCACTGATCAGTTATACCATTGAGGCAGCCAGGGAGTGTAAATACATAGATAAGGTCATCGTATCTACAGATGATAAGGAGATCGCAGAGGTTTCCATGAGGGCGGGAGCTATCGTACCATTTTTGAGACCGGATGAACTTGCCACGGACGAGGCAAAGACGATTGATGTGGTGATGCATGCCGTTGAATTTTACGAGAGAAAAGCAGAACGCTATGATATCATCGTCCTATTGCAGCCCACCAGTCCATTGCGGACTGGGGAAGATATTCAAAAGGCACTGGAATATTTCATAAGAAAGGGAGAAAAGTCTGTGGTGTCTATATCAGAGGTGGATGATCATCCATTGTTGATAAGGCAGTTTGGGGAAGACAACGAGCTGGTAAAGCTGTTGGATGAGGACAGCACTGTCCGGCGCCAGGATATGAAAAAGTATTACCGCATCAATGGGGCGATCTACATAAACAGTATGTCAGAGCTGAATGAAAATACCAGTTTTAACGACAATGTAATGGGGTATGTGCTGGCGAAGGAGCACAGCATCGATGTGGATAACCCGGAAGATCTGGTGATGGCTGAATACTTTCTTTCAAAAAAATGTGATGGTGAATTTTTATCCTTTATTGTTTATTGATATGTGCCGATATAATAAATATATTGTAGGCATTGTTCGTGATATAGTTATGGCTTGGAGGAAGGCTTATGAATAGAAAAATAGGAAGATACCTTGGAATGGGATTGGCTGTTCTGGTGATCGGGGCCGCTGCGGTGGGAACTACGGGACAGACAGAATGCCAGGCAGCAAAGAAAAAACCAAAAAAGATTCAGGTGCTGACAGAGAAGAAAAACGGCAGTTTTCAGATGACAGCAGGGGAGCAAAAGAAGATCTCCTTTGAGGTTCTGCCCAAGAAGGCGAATCAAAAGCTGACCTTTAAATCTTCGCGTAAAAATGTAGTGAAAGTGTCAGCGAAAGGTGTTTTGACGGCAGTGAAAAAGGGGAATGCCACCATTACCCTGCAGTCAAAAGCCAAAAAAACGGTAAAGACAAAGCTAAAGGTGGCAGTGGGAATGAAGAAATCCACTGTCTCGAACAGTGAGATCAAGGCTTATCAGGCGGCGCCGGTGAATCTTGCTCCGCCGGTAGGTGTTCCGGCGGCAGATGAGATTTCAACGTATCTGTCGGCGCCTAGAGCTGGAACTGCTACCGGGATCACGTTAAATCAAAATTATGTGGAACTGGCGGCGGGAGAAAGTTTTCAGCTGATCGCCACGATCACACCGGTTACTTCCACTGATAAGATCGTTTGGACCATTGATCATCTTGGTGGTATTAACGTTTATTCGACGGGAAATATATTTGTGACAGAGGATACCCCGGTGGGGACGACAGCCATCGTTACAGCGACCTGCGGGAGAGTAAAAGCGACTTGTAAGATTGTGACGGTTCAGGGTCCTTGTGAGCATGTGTGGGGAGCGTGGGCCACGGTTCAGGCGCCGGAGTGTATGGCAGAGGGAACGGAGCGGTCTACCTGTGAAAAATGTTCCAAGGTTCGGGAGAGAGCTGTTGCGGCGACGGGACATAACTGGGTCAGCAAGATTCTGACAGAGCCTACCTGCGCTGGGGCCGGAGAGAATGAACTGACCTGCCAGAACTGCAAGGAGACCAAAAAAGAGATCGTAAAGGCAAAAGGACATACATGGACTACTAATGGCACGGTTTTGGAAGAGCCGACCTGTACGAAGGCGGGAAAGATTCAGTATACTTGTACGGTGGAAGGCTGCGACGGCGAAAAGACGGAAGCCATAAAGGCATCAGGACATACATGGGATACAGGAGAGATTACCAGTAGTCCCACCTGTACAAAAGCAGGTCAGAGAACCTATCATTGTACGATCGATGGATGTACTGGGACAAAGAAGGAAAACATCGATGCTACAGGGCATACCTGGACCTATGGTGAGATCACAGTTCCGCCGGAATGTGAAAAAGAGGGGCGGAGAGATTTTTCCTGTCTGGTCTGTTCCGCCAAGAAGTATAGCAAGGTACCCAAGCTTGGTCATACCTGGGATGCGGGGAAGGTGACGAAGGAACCCACCTGTGTCCGGACGGGGGAAAGAGTTTATACATGTGCAACCTGTCTTAAAGAGAGGAGTGAGTCCATTCGTCCTCTGGGACATATGTTGTCTGATAAACCTACAACGGATAAGGAGCCGACCTGCACCCAGCAGGGAAGACAGTCTGTGCATTGTACGAGGGACGGCTGTGATTATGTCACCGATATTAGGCTGATCCCGATGCTCGGTCATGACTGGGATGCTGGTACGGTGACGAAAGATCCGGATTGTATTCGTCCAGGCAGCAGGAGATTTACCTGTCAGAGAAATGGATGCAGTGAACAGATGTCAAAATTGATTCCGGCGCTGGGTCATGACTGGTCGAAAGATTACGTGATCACGATGGAACCTACCTGTACCGGTGCTGGACGCAGAGCACTGATCTGCCAGAGAGCAGGCTGCACAAAGGTAAAGAACGAACAGCTGGAGGACCCTCTGGGGCACGACTGGGATCTGAATAATGTTGAACATGTGGATGCCACCTGTACAACAGAAGGATCAGATACCTTTACCTGTAAGCGGACGTATTTGGATGTAGAAGGTAATACCAAGACTTGTGGCAGACGCAAGAAAGATATCATACCAGCCAGAAAGCATTCTTTCGCCTCTACAGTAACAGTGGATCAGAAGCCAACCTGTGTGCTGGCGGGACAGCAGTCCAAACATTGTGTGAATACCTGGACCAATAAAGAAGGAAAGGTAGAGAGCTGTAAGGTGGCAGATGATATCACCGTACTGGAGCCATTGGGTCACTCCTGGTCGGCGTGGAGTGTGACAGTCCAGCCTTCCCACGGAGTATTGGGAGAGGAAAGCCGCTCCTGCTCTGTCTGCAGCAATGTGCAGACCAGAGGCAAGGCAGAAGAACACCGTTATGATTCTAATGGAAACTGTCAGAGCTGTGGTGACAAGATCACTCTTACCCAATCTAAAATAAGCGATTGGGAATATACAGTAAATACAACAGAGAAAACAGTTCTGCTGAAAAAATACATCGGATCTGCACCGGGCATAAAGATTCCGGCTCAGATGGTGGTGGATGTAGATGGTGTGACAGACACCTATGCCGTTAAATTTGCCAGTGGCTATAGCCAGAGACCGCAGACAGGCGTCTTTGCTTCTAATACCAGATGTCCTATTGAGGCAGTTAGCTTTGAAGCCGGTGTGAAATTGGAGAATATGCAGTATATGTTCTCAGGGTGTACCAGACTCAAGGCTGTGTTGAGTCTTCCAACCGCTGTAACAGACATGACGGGAACTTTTAAGGGCTGTAGTTCGCTGATTTCCGTATGTGCCCTTCCTGCGGGCTTGACGGCACTTACAAGTACCTTTGAGGATTGCAGCAGCCTGAGTTATGTGCCAGCGATTCCGGCAGCGGTAGAGAATATGTACGCAGCTTTTAAGAATTGCACCTCTCTGGCAGACGCACCTGTACTGCCTGCCAAACTGACAAATTTGAGCTGGACCTTTAGTGGCTGTACCGCCCTTTCAAAGTCTCCGGTGATCCCGGCGACAGTGACTGAAATGACAAATACCTTTGAGAGCACAGCGTTGTCCAGTGTTCCAGGGGATATCCCGGCAGGAGTAAAGAAACTGACGATGACATTTTATAATTGTCAGGGACTGGAACGTGTTCCGAAACTGCCTTCCACTATAGAAACGATGGAATATACTTTTAAAAATTGTAAAAATATTTATTATATTGTACCGCTTCCGTCTACGCTGACCAGAGAGATCGATGTGTTTGCCGGATGTGATAAGCTGGTACAGTGATCTGATATCCGGGGCAAGCGGATATCAGTACCTGCACCCGTCAATTGTGTATGTGTACACTTATCATGGTGGCGCAGAGGAAAGGAAAAACAAAAACAGCCCTGCATTTCACAGTTTCATACTTTGAAATGCAGGGCTGTTTTTACTGGTTACAACCACATTGTAATTCTTAACTTTTACATAGATATATATAAAAATTAGTTCATTAAATTCGATTATAACTTCGTTACGTTTGCTGCCTGTGGTCCTTTTTCGCCGTCGATTACTTCAAATTCAACCTCATCGCCCTCATCAAGAACCTTGAAGCCGTCCATCTGTAATGCAGAAAAATGAACGAATACGTCATTTCCTGTCTCGTCGGAGAT
>JAAVZE010000123.1 GCA_022791495.1 Eubacterium sp. | reverse complement strand
TAGCAGTGGGATGTGTGGTTATGAACCGGGTGAAATCTTCAAGGTTCCCGAATACGGTGTTGCGGGTGATTAAACAGAAGGGGCAGTTCAGTCCAGTGCGTCAGGGTAAGTTTTCCAGAGAGGTCCGCAACGTAAATAGAGGAAAATACGCTTATGGAGCAAGAAGAAGCTGTATGAAGGCAGCACAGGAAGTACTGGAAGGTCAGAGAAGCGTGACCTATAAAGGAAGAAAGCTCAGCATGAGAAAATATCATTTCTTCAGTGGAAGGTTATCCCGTCCGAAACTTAGAATCGGAGGTCACCAGTTTAAATAAAGATTACTGGAAAAAAGAATGGCAGCCGTCTTTGCACAAGTTCGCTTGCAGGCAGAGACAGCTGCTTTTATAATTTAGTCAATGGTACAGGACAAATTCGCGTCATTGAACCAGGAGAAGAAAACTTTACATACCGAGCTATCCCTTACGGTACTGACCAGGGCTGACTCCATAAAATTTCTTAAAGGCATTTGAAAAGTGCTCTATGGAAGAATATCCGATCCGGTTGCTGATTTCAGTTATTTTCAGTGAACTGTTGCGAAGCAGTGTTTCGGCGGCAGCCATACGGGCTTCCAGTTTCATAGCAGAAAAAGATTTGTTGTAATTCTTTTCCAACAGCCTCTGTGTCTGCCGGGTGCTTAGACCGATGCTGTCAGCAAGTTGTTCTAGTGTGATATCCGCGTACTGGCAGAGAAAGATTTCATCAATTACCAGCAGCGTATTTTCTTCCTGCAGCAGATCAACACTAAGTTTTTTAGATGGAACCGGTAGTTTGTTATCGTATATTTTTCCGTCAGAAACAAAGTTCCGCACACACTCGATCATAAGTTCTGCCAGAAGCAGCGGAATTTTCTGAATATATCCAGGCTTTTGATTCGTTTTTTCCCAAAGAATTGCCCGCACCAAAGTGTCGACTTCCGTTCCGGCGTCTCCAAGCCAAAGGTCATGTTTCATAAACAGATCAGCCAAAGGACTTTTTGACCCGGATTCAGATATAAGGAAAAAGAGTCCGAACTCAGTCAAAGATTCCAACTCGTCAGGGATCTGTTCGTGGGCGATATTAGGCCCTGTTATGTAGAGCACTCCGGGGAAAAGCGGATATGCTTTGTTTTCCAAAACCACGGACCCTTTCCCGGCGGTCACATAGTGGAGCTCAAAAGCATTTTTGCTGTGGGCGTGGCGTGGGAGCGGTTCTGTAAAATGTCGGTAACTGATCATGGGCACATGAATCAATGTGTCTTCCAATGTAAAGCTATAATTCTCTATTTTCACAGGAAATACCTCCCTTGGATGAAAATGTTATAACTTGCGTTTATATGACAAAAATAAAGATAACATGTCCTATTATACTATAAAAAAATAAAAGTACAACAGGTAAAATGAAAGTATAATTAGGTTCGGCTTAAAAACCGTCTGATAAGGAGGATGCTTATGATTGGGAAAGGAAACAAAAGGAACAGAAACTATGCCAGAAGGATCGGCAGTTGTTTTCTTCTGGGTGCATTGGCACTGACGAGTATATCATTTTCAGGAATTGTTGAGGGGGGAAATCACTTGAGGAAATCCTATGCAAAAAGCCAGGGGGCGCCGGTATTGCAGCTTCAATATGACGAACCGGCTACAGACTGGGAGTCCCAGGCGCTGCCCATGGGAAATGGCCGAATCGGAGCAATGGTATTCGGCGGTGTGGGAAAAGATCCAGGTCAATGAGGAAACACTCTGGTCCGGGGGACCAGGAGCGAATGCATCTTATAAAGGAGGGGATAACGCGCATTCTTCGGAAGAGGTACATTCCGCACTTCAAAACGTCCGACAGTCGATACAGGATATGGTAAATGATTTCTCATCAAAAAATGCTGCCTATTTTGATGCCAGTGGAAAGCTTGTGACACACAATTATAAGGATCTCTTAAATGACTCCGTATTTTCTAAAAATCTGGATATGTTAAAGGGCGTCAAGGGCAATTTTGGAACATATCAGACCCTTGGAAATATTATCATAAATGATCCGGCTACGGGTTCTGACAAAGGATACAGCGGTTATGTGCGTAAATCGAATCTGAATAACGGCATGGAAACCGTGCATTATCTGTGGAATGAGATAACCTATGACAGGGAGTATTTTGTCAGCAACCCAGCGAATGTACTTGCCATAAAGCTGACCGCAGATCAGCCCGGTGCCATTACTAAAAAATTTTCATTAGAATCTGAGCAGAAAAACAAAGAAATCGTTGTAGATGAAGAAAATGGAACAGTTACGATGACAGGGCAGCCATCGGATCAGAAAGAGAATGGTTTAAAATTCGCCCAGCAGATCAAAATCATTTCAGAGGGCGGCACAATTCAGAAATCCAATAATTCAACTCTCTTGGTGGAGGGTGCGGATTCTGTTATTGTCTTGATGGGGGCTGCGACTAATTATCAGGTTGACGCTTCCGGTACAACCTACGATTATTTTAAGCCAGGCGAACCTCTTGATGATGTGGAGAGTGTGATCGGGGCAGCAGTGGAAAAAGGTTATGACAAGTTACGGGAAGAGCACATAGAAGATTACAAAAACTTATTTGACCGTGTGACGCTGAATTTGAATGTTTCAGATATGCCGGAAAAGATGACAGATGACCTGCTTTCCGGATACGGAAAAGACAACACTGACGAAGAAGACAGATATCTTGAGATGCTGTTTTTCCAATATGGAAGATATCTTTTGATTTCCAGCTCCAGGGAAAACAGTGTGCTTCCGGCTAATCTTCAGGGGATCTGGGCGCAGGGACTGGCGCCAGCATGGAATTCAGATTTTCATACCAATATCAATTTACAGATGAATTACTGGCTTGCGGAGCAGACAAATCTGACCGAGTGCCACACGGCAGTGATCGATTACACAAACAGCCTGGTGGAAAAGGGAAAGGTAACGGCGAAAAAATATTATTGCCAGCAGGATGGGTCCGATGTAAGGGGATGGGTGATCCATCACGAGAATAATATCTGGGGAAATACCAGTCCAAGTAACTGGACGACGGCATTTTATTTTCCGGCGGCCGCGGCGTGGATGTGCCAGGATATCTGGGACAAATACCAGTTTAACAGTGACAAAGAGTTTTTGGCGGAAAACTTTGATACAATGCTGCAGGCGGCGTTATTCTGGGTGGACAATTTATGGGAAGATGAGCGGGATGGAACACTGGTGGCTAACCCATCCTATTCGCCAGAGCACGGTGTGTTTTCCCTGGGATGTACGAGCGATCAGGCCATCATATGGGAATTGTTTGAGGAAGTAAAACTTGCCAGCCGGGTTCTTGGAAAAGAAAATGAGACCGAAATCAAGGAGATTGAGGAAGCACAGCAAAAATTATACATGCCGGAGGCAGACCGTCTCGGCGGACAGCTGGCAGAGTGGAAAGACGAGACGACTCTGGAGGTTACAAATTCAGATAACCACAGACATCAAAATCATGTATCTATTCTTCATCCCGGCACTTACGTGGCAGCAGGAAGATCAGAGTGGGATGATAAAATGCTGGAGGCGATCCGGGTTACGCTGGAAAAAAGAGGAGATGGCGGAACCGGCTGGAGTAAGGCGTGGAAAATAAATATGTGGGCGAGAATGCGGGATGGAGACCGCGCGAGAAAGCTTCTGGGCGAACAGCTCACCGGCTCAACACTGGCTAATCTGTTTGATACCCATCCGCCGTACCAGATTGATGGAAACTTTGGCGCGGCCTCCGGTATAACGGAGATGCTGCTACAGAGCCAGGGCGATTATATCGAACCATTGGCAGCACTCCCTACTGGATGGGATACTGGTTCCGTAGACGGAATCAAGGCAAGAGGAAATTTTGTGATGGATTTCTCCTGGGAAAATGGCAGCATAAGTAAATGCCGGATCACATCTAACAGCGGAAACTCATGCAAAATCAAATACAATGGAATTGGTGGCCTGAAAGTATATGACGAGACAAATAAGCAATATGTAAAAGCAGAGACCTCTGAGAATACCCTTGAATTTTCCACAACAGCAGGAGCTGTATATGTTCTCACAAGTGATGAAACGCTGCCAGTGGTGACGGCACCGCCATCGCCTGTACCTTCTGCTTCACCGGACAACATGCCGTCAGCTACAGCGACACCTGCTCCAACGGCTTCCGGGGTACCTGTCCGTAATGAAAAGAAATCTATGAAAATTGGTTCTACGGTGGAAAAGAAAGGCGTGGTGTATAAAATCACTTCTTCTGCAGCGGTTCAGTTAACAAAAGTGCGTACGGTGAAAAAGAGTGTTGTGATCCCGGACACGATCACCGTTTCGGGCAAAAAGTATTCCGTGACTTCTATTGCTGATAAAGCTTATTCCGGTAAAAAGATAACGAAGGTAACGATTGGTAAGAATATACAAAAGATCGGAAAGAAGGCATTTGCCAACTGTAAGAAGCTGAAAATGGTCATTATAAAATCCATGAAAGTAAAAAGTGTTGGGAAACAGGCTTTTTATAAGACAAATCAAAAAATAAGGGTGAAACTGGGTAGAAAAGTTGTTAAAAAATATAGAAAGATGCTGACGAAAGGAAAGATTTCTTCTAAGGCGAAATATGTAGCTGTGAAACTTAGTTCGATGGCGCCGTCGAACTAGCTGAAAAAGTCTTTTTATTTCGCAATAATTCAGCATAAATAATGTGTTGAATTTGTGATAGAAACATTTGACACGAAAATACAGATTGAAACATAAAGCCTGCTTAGAATTCAGCAGGCTTTATGTCTGCATATATAGAAATTCAGGATAAGGAAAATGTTAATATATAGTGCGAAAAGTACCAAAACACAGAGTGCTTTTTGCACTCTTTTTTTGTTTTAGGGAAAAAACTGTACAAAAAAGGAGGGAAAAAAATGCCAAGGGCAAGGCTCTCTTATGAACAAAGGCTGTATTTGGAGTATTCATTGAAGATTAAAAAGTCTGGTTTTGAGATATGTAAGCATCTGGGAATCAGTACGCAGCAGTTAAAGAGAGAAAAGGAACTCGGATGGGTCAAGGCAGAAAAAAGATACAGTGCTGAGAAGGCACAGCTTTCGTTAAAATAAATTTGTGGCACAGCCACAGGAAAGGATTTGGATAATGAAGAGGAAATGGAAACGATTTATGGCGGGCATATTGGTAGCAGTTATGATGTTTACCATCTGCCCGCAGATGAGAAGCCAGACGGTACATGCTGCAAACGTTGGTTATGACCGAGTGTATGTAAATGGTTCATACAGTATTGGCGGAAAGACTAAATCCGGCAACTGGTTTAAGTGGAAGTTAAATAACAAGATTGGATTTTGTATGACACTGGGTGGAAAGTGTTCACGAGGAGCTACTTATGAAGCAGATGGCGGGCAGGCAACCTATACTAATACCAGTACAGGGAATGACCTTTTGATGGGAAAGATCGTGTACTGGTATGACACAAAGAAGGGCGGTTCTAAAAGTGCATGGGTGATTGCACAAGGGCTTTTCTGGAGTGTAAAAGAAGGGGCAACATGCAAGATAGCCATGACAAACATTATTAATGAAATAAAAGGGAACAATGGGTACTTCCCTAATCAGTCGGCTGAACAGATTTACTCAGAAATCTTTGAAACGTCCGATGCCTTTTCAGCGACGGTGCAGTCATGGAAAAAAACCGGGGCATCAAGAGGATGGCAGGTGCTGATGACAGTTGATTCTAAAGAAGATGACACACCTCAAGAAGTGAAAGAGTATACATATCAGGACACGCTGAAGTTCCGGCAGAAGGTTAAGGTAAAGAAAGTAGATGAGGACGGGAAGGCACTGGCAGGGGTCAGCTTTACCTTGTCTGTGGAAAACGACGACCTGAGTTCTTTTATTGTGACAGACCAGAACGGGACAAGTTTGGAGACGAAAGTGGATGATGGGGGATATGAGATTGATGCTGTGACCGATGCCAATGGGGAGATATTATTTACACTGATGTATGAGAGTACTTCTTCCGAATATTATTACATTACTTGGGAGGATGGGGATGGAAACATCCATCAGGGAAACAGTGGTTTGGATGCAGATATACTGGCAAAAGTAAAAAGCAGGTTTGATAAAAAAGAATATAATTATGCTTCTGACATGACGAGCGGTTCAGCAAAAGCATTAGCATATGATGAGATGGAAAACAAGATCAAAGCAATCCCGTCAAATTATATCCTGACTGAGACAGCTTCCGGGAACGGAAACCTGATTGCAGGGGCGGAGTATGCAGCCGGAAAAGGCATGACAGTTGGCAGCGACCGAAATGTCTATTATCTGAAAGGAGATGCAGGATTTGCTGGAGGCTGGGAGGATGATCTTGGATATCTGAAAGACGACCAGGGCAATCCTTTGGACATGACGTATCTTGTGGGGACAGTCACAAACCAGTATAAAAAAGTTACAGTTGCTGTACAGAAAAGTGCCGGCAATACTTTCGATGGAAAGGCTTATGGGGATGCCAGTCTGGCAGGAGCGGTCTATATGCTCTACAGTGATGCGGCATGTACGCAGCCGGCGACAGTCTATACATCAGAGAACGGAACTTACACCAAAACATGCGCCGGGTACACGACTGATGCTGAAGGAAAGTTCAGTACGGATTTTATCCGCTGCGGAACAACCTATTATCTGAAAGAGGTATCGCCTCCAGTGGGATTTTTGTTAAGTGACGAAGTGACTCCGGTAAATGCGGACGGAAGTACATATAACGTGGAATGGACATATAATGCTGTTTCAAAAAGGGTAAATGATCATGAAATTTTTAATACAATCAGCGTCGTTAAATATTGCAGGGACGAGGATAACACCGGGGATACCGCAACTGGCTTACTGTCAGGAGAAAAAGGAGCTACATTTCAGGTCTATCTGACATCTGCCGGCAGTTATGAGGCTGCAAATGATATGTATGAGAGGGACACAATCATTTGTAACGGAGAGGGAGTGGCAACGACCAAGCAGCTTGCTTATGGTACTTATACGGTACATCAGACAAAATGCGGGGACGGGTTAGATACGGAACTGGTAAAAGACTTTGAAATGGTAGTCAGTGAGGATTCCCGTGACAAACCGGAAGGATATACCGAAGTAGCATTTAATGATGATTTCAACTCTTATCTCCGTGTTACCAAAGTGGACAAGCAGACGGGGAAATCGGTTCTCAAAGCCGGCACCGTTTACCAGATATATAAAGTGGATGGCGGGGGAAAAGAGACCCTTGTGACACAGAGTTATAGTGATGGGAAAAAGGTGGTTTCCGTTTCGGAATATACAACAGATGAATCTGGGCAGATTATGACGTTCAAACCACTCAAAAGCGGAACATATCGTGTGTATGAGAGGGATTCCGCACCGGGGCTTCGGATCGAGACAAAATATATCGAAATCACGATTAACAGTAGCAGTGACAATTATAAGATATATACCGATGAGCTGGGAAATACTTACCAGGTTACAGAGGGGACGTATATTAATACGGAAACAAAAGGGAAACTGACAATCACAAAGACCGGGGAAGTTCTGACGGACTTTGATGAGAAAGAGAATAAATTTTTGTATGAGGACAGAAACCTTGCCGGAGCAGTCTTTGAAATCTATGCAGACGGAGATATTCTTACGCAGGATGCTCAGGAAACCAAATGGTTTGAGGATGGAGAACTGGTTGCCACGGTCACAAGCGGTACCGGGGCAGAATTTACCAAAGACATTCCGGATGTTACCGGATATGAAACCGGAAAGGATGGGAAGGTAACAGTAACGCTTCCACTGGGGACATATTCTGTCAGGGAGATAACTACACCGTATGGCTATGCCCTGCCAAAGAAAGCGGAGTGGAAAGTAAACTTCACATGGAATAACAGCTGGGATGAATATGTTATCAATTCTACAGAGGAAACAGATAAAGAAGGAATCCTTAATGTCTGGAATGAAAGAGCGAAAGCAGCAATCCAAATTGTAAAAACGGATAAACAGAATCAGGCTCCGGTCAGCGGTGCAGTTTTTGGAGTATATACCAGAGATGATATTTACAATTTTGACGGAGAACGGATCGTAAAAGCAGGGACACAGATTGGCAGGATTACAACGGATGGGGATGGGGCTGCGGAAACAACAGCGGACATGCCCCTTATGTCGGAAGGATATGTAAAAGAAAGCAGTGTAAGCGGCGGTGCGGTTGCTGCGGAAATGAAAGAAGAACAGAAGAAAAATTCCGGAAGATATTATCTAAAGGAACTCTCTGTGTCTGACAGTTATTATCTGGATGAAACCGAAATTCCGGTAAGTGCGGAGTACAAAGATGCCAAAACACCGGTTATAAAGGTAAAAACAAAAGCGGAAAACCTTGCGACAGAAGCGGAGATAGACAAGCTTACCCTTGCTGGGGCTGAAGAACTGGCAGGATGTGGTATGAAGATAACGGATAGTGAAGGAAACGAGATACTTTCCTGGGTGTCCGGAGACCGGGGAAGCATCCGCATAAATGATAAGCTGAAAACTCTTGGCTATGTGAATTTTCGGGCAGAGATGAGTGAGAAGGGAAACCTTGTCATTCGAGGTTTGCTGCATGATAAAGCCTATACGCTGACGGAGACCAAACCAACAGATGGATATGTGACAGCAGAAGAAATCTGTTTCCAACTGGTAAAAAAACAGTATGTTATTTCAGCAGCCAGTGAAGGAACCGGCTTGGCTTCAACGAAGGCAACGAAGTTGTTCCCTCTGTTTGCGGAAGATAAGTTCTGTTTATTGAAGGAAGGAAAGCAGCACATGGCTCTGGCGGAATCTGCTGGAGAACAAAATGGGTTGCCACAGACAGATACTCCGGTTACAGAGACCGCATCCATCGAGACACAGACGGTCACGATTGCAGAAATAAAAAATAGCCAGGATGGTTCTTTTGCCCAATCGGACAGTAACGTAGTCCGGATGTATGATGATACGACGAAAATATCTCTTTCAAAGACTTCTATTACCGGCAGTAAA
Source organism: Eubacterium sp. (assembly GCA_022791495.1). Classification (GTDB taxonomy): domain Bacteria; phylum Bacillota; class Clostridia; order Lachnospirales; family Lachnospiraceae; genus Eubacterium_F. Next base: position 4,137 of record JAAVZE010000123.1, on the reverse strand, counting down.
GAGATTGAAGGATGTCAGCTGACAATAACCAAAAAAACAGATGGCAGTGTGATTGAGGAGTGGACGTCTGGTAAAGAACCGCACCTGATTGAAGGTAAATTAATCGTGGGAGAAACTTACACGCTTACCGAGAAAAGACCGGCAGATGGTTATACAACAGCAGACAATATAGACTTTGTGGTTCAGGATACGGGAGAAGTGCAGAAAGTATGGATGAAGGATGATACGACAAAAATCCAGTTCCGTAAAATTGCATCGGATACGAAAAAACTTTTGCCTGGAGCAGAGTATAACGTCTATGACAAATCAGGAAAAAAAGTATATTCATTTACAACCAAAGCTAAAAAAGCAGTAATGATTAAAGGAGTGCTTAAAGTTGGGGAAACTTATACTTTCCGGGAAAAGAAAGCTCCAAGGAATTATGAGAAGGCTGCGGATGTAAAGATTACGGTAAAAGATACGGGAAAAGTACAAAAACTGAAAGTGGTGGACAAGCGGAAAGCGGGGAAAATTGTGACAAAAACCCCGGATGATTTTTCAGAAGGCGGGGATGCCATTTCGCCTAAAACCGGATACATGATTCTGATAATGATGTTGTCCGTGCTTATGATTGTTTCCGGTACCGCTGCATACCGCATAAGGAGGAAAAAGAAACATGAGACAATACAGGGTTAAGATTTTGGTTGTAATTGTGGCAGTGATTCTTTCTCTTTTGTCGCCAGAGGCAGTATATGCAGCCTCTGGCGGCAGCACAATGACAAAGGAAGTAGAGTATCAGGGGGAAGAAAAAGACAGGAAGGCGGATGATTATTTTCAGGAAAAGATCGTGGAAGATGGAAGTACATGGAATCTTCAGGAAATCCGTTATAAAATCGTCGGGGAAACTCCTATCATGGTTTCGCAACCAGTAACAGAAATAGTGAAAAGCGGTGTCATAAATGCGGATGAAACATATCTGCCGGAAGAGAGCATTACGAAAGAAGGCATCACGTATCAGCTTTCTGAAACTACGGAAAGTGAAGTGGTAATAAAGAAAGGCTATACCCAGAGAGTGACCGGGTATTCCGAATATGACAGTTTGGCAAAGGCACAGTCTGCTCCGGGAACAAAGATGGTAACAGCCACAGACCGGAGGACAGGGAAAGACATTACAATGAAATGCAGTTATGAGGGCATCACAAAACGGGCAGATACCTGGCGAGATACCTATATTGACATTACATTTGTATCTTATGATGCGGATACATTCCTTTGGAATAAGGTTGCTGTTGAACTATAGTCAATAAAGTAGACACATATTTTGAAAGAACCTACTGGAAACAGTATTATTTCTGCTTCCAGTAAGCAGCTTCCTTTTCGTTTGGTGTCATGTAATTCAACGATGCATGGGGACGCTTAGCGTTATAGAATCCATCTATGTATTCAAAAATGGACAGCTTTAGTTCTTCAAAGGTATGGTAAGTGCGGCGGTCGGTCTCCTCCTTTTTGAGATATTTGAAGAAGCATTCGCAGACAGCATTGTCAAAAGGGTATCCCTTTTTTGAAAAAGACTGTACCACGTCAAGGGAATCCAGAAGCTGTCGAAAGACAAATGCCGTATACTGTGAGCCGCGGTCAGAGTGGAACATGAGGCCATAAGGGGCATTTCTGGTTTTATAAGCTTTCTGGAAAGCAGCCATGACAAGCTCCACATCGGGTTTGGCGGAAAGGTTCCAGGATATGACTTTTCTGGAAAACAGGTCAATGACTACGCACAGGTAATACCACTTTCCACCGGCTTTAATGTATGTAAAATCGCTGGTCCATACAAGGTTCGGGGCATCCTGTGAGAACTGCTGTTTTAAATGGTTTATGCACTCTCCGTTGTCGTGGTGGGAGCATTTGTTTTTTGGCCTGTCAGTAGACATTTTGGGAAGCTCCATGCTGTTCATCAGGCGGTACACTCTGCCGACGCTGATGTGAATGCCATAATCACGCTTGAGGACGAACTGTACCTTATAGGCGCCGAGGCGCTTGTCATAATCAGCGTAGATATGAAGGATAAGGCTTTTAATGCGCTGGTTTTCAGATACACGCGGTGCCGTCCGGCTGCAGAAGTGTTTGTAATAAGTGCTTCTGTTGACGTTGAGCACGCGGCACAGGGTTTTGATGCTGTGCTGGAAACGGAGCCTGTGTACGGCATCTAACCGTTGCTTGAGTGTGGCGTGAAGATGGCAATCGCTTTTTTTAAGATGAGGTTCTCCTCTTCAAGCTGTGCGTTTCGTTTTTGGAGCTCTTTGACCTGTTTTGCGGTCAGAACTTCGCCGGTGTCCGTTTGGACAGTAGAGTATAGCTTTACCCATTTGCTGAGAGCTGACTCAGAAACGCCATATTCCCTGCAGAGCTGGGCCTGAGACTTGCCGTTGTGGTAGAGGGAAACGAGGGATTTTTTGAAATCCTCGTCGTATTTGTTTTTATTGTTAACTGCCATAAAGACCTCCTTTTTGGTGTTTACTTTATTATAATATACAGTGCATAGTTGTGTCCACTTTTTTAGTATAGCTCCAAGAGTGTACTTTGTTTACAAAAGAGGGGGATAACACGCATTGTATCAATTCACGGTTGGAACTCTACGAAGCAGGGAAAAATGAAACGCTTTATGTACGGAAAGGGGAGTTTTCAGACTGTATAAAAAAGGAGTTTTTTCCTACGGTCACATGTGAATGGAGTGAGCATGAATGTTTTGATGATGGAAAAACATACCTGGTATCTGAGTTCAGTGAAAAGATGGCAAACGCAGATCAGGAATGGTGTAAGAGTAACCGAATGGGCGAAGAGAATGTCATGGGGTATGCAAAAGTAATGTTCCAGGTAAATTTGTCAGCGAATGGGGATAAAATAGTCGAAAGACAGGATATAGGGGATGGGAATGGCTCTATGATCGAATTTTTAAAAGAAACTGGTGGTATACAATATCAAAAAGCAGCAGAACAACTGGAAAAGACTTGTATACAAGAAAAGGAATTTATGAATTACCAGGAAAAATTGAATGGGATTTTTGAGCAGGAAGAAGGACACCTTCTGCATCCGCAGCATGTATTAGGAAATTGCCAAGACGAGGTGCTAAGCACAATACAGAAACAAATTAGCAGAGAACGGAACCAGCAGGGGGCATCCAAGCCGGTAAAAAGGCATTTGGAGCAAATAAAGTGAGGTGTTTGCTTATGAGGATTAAAATGAAACATGAGGATGAATTACTTGTTGTTCCACAGGTGGCATACCTTTTGGGACGTTCCAGGTCTTCTACTGAGAAACTTGTTATAACAGGTGCACTTTTGGCGGTTGATGGGAAAAACCGCAGATTGATTAAGGCATCCGAATTAAAAAGGTATGTCGAGAATCAAGTCAAAAAGTATGAAAGAGTGGCTGAATGGGAAAGAGCAGAAGATAAAGGGAAGTACTGGGAACAATCTGGATACCGGGGCAGTCAGACGATAACAAAGGGGTACCTTACAATCCCGCAGACAGCATTCCTTCTCCAAAGAAGCAGACAAGGGGTCAACTATTTGTGTCAGAATGGCTTTTTGCATATTACGTATGTTCCGATGCAGAGAGGTCAGCAGGGGCGGTTCCGTAAGTTAGTTGACGTTGAAAGTCTGATAAATTATGAAAAATCAAAAATGGAACGTTTTCAGAAAGCCATAAATTATTTTACCTGTGAGGACACTTACTATTTTTGGAATTCTTCTGAAAAAGATTTTGAAGAAACATTTTTCAGAAAAGAGAGGGAGAGGTATAAAAAGCGTGAAAAAGTTTAATGGAGAACTGGTAAAGCAGATTCGTGCCGAGAATGAGAAGCAGAAAGAACAGATACAGTTAAAACAAAAATATGGGGTGGTTCAGGAGGATGTAGTTATAGTAGAAAAAAGCAGCATTGTTAAGTTTTTAGTTAAAACTATTGGTAAATTTAGATTATCTCTTTAGAAATTCTTATATGTCGGAATAGCTTGTATTTCTGGGCTTTTCCGGCATTTTAGATATGGGGAGAAGTTCACATATACACTCATAAACCTTTAGGTTTTCCCTCTGGGCGGAAGTAAAAAAGTATTAAAATCTTCCCGCTCCTATGCGGCAATCACCCTCTCCAACCCCGACATC
>JAAVZE010000122.1 GCA_022791495.1 Eubacterium sp. | reverse complement strand
TTTTCATTTCTGGCATGTTGTTCATGTTTGTAAACCATCCTTTCATTTATTCTGTTAAAATTTAATCAAAATCAGTAACTTTATTTTAAAGCATTTATAAAAAAAAATCAATAAAAAGCATCATATTTATAAAAAAAATTTTGTGCAGTGTACATATTGCACAAATGATGGTTTCGTAGTATAATGAATTTGTATAACCAGAGTTTTAAGTTCACTTTACATGGAGGTAGGACTTTACTTCAGGATATTTATAAAGTAAAGAGGTGATTTCATGGTTGAAGTATACAATTATTTTATAGGGGGATATATTCCGAAGGTATCTCCAAAGACCAATGTACATGATCGAAAAGAACTGAAAAACAAATATAAGAGCATTGTTTCTCTGAATAATGCCAATCCTCTTGCCATGATCCGGCTTTCCCCGGATACACAGATTTATGCTCTTGATGTAAAAGAGATTTCGATGGAGATGGGGGAGGCTGCACAGAATACTCTTGATGGAAGATCAGAAGAGGCAGAAGAACATGCGGAGAAGACACTCAATCTGTTCAATAAACTTTTATCGAGAAGTGATGAGTATGGGGAGTTAAAGCACAAACCTTCTCGTCCGGGATGCGAGCTTCGGAATCTGGTGGCAGCTAATAAAGAAGATCTGGAAGCGGCAGGATTTACCGTCGCAGAGGACGGATTTCTCAGCATTGATAAGGAAAAAGAGTTTAAGATTCCTACTAAATTTATGAAAGAATTGAAAGACAAATGTGAATATATGAGTATGAATCCGATGGAATATGTGGAGAAAAAAGTGTTCAGTTACGCACATCTCCACCGGAGTGATATCGGGTATGCCTATGCTTCTTCTGTGTATACCGGAATGCTGTTTAATTCCTATTGTTAGTGTTAGTTCTGTGCGCCAATGGGCTGTTTTATAGAAAGAGCTGTTTATTCATTTCAAATCGTTTATATTTGAGCTGCAAAGTCTCGAAGAGAGGGGCTTTGCAGCTTTTTTGTCCTGTAGTTCAAAAGGCAAAGTAAATAGTGGGGGATTTGTTATCGGTATAGAGACAGCATGTAATATATCAGGAGACAGGAAGTGGTATCGATTACTATGTTTCGGAGTGTTTATATTGACATCATAAAAAGTTTGTGATAATCTCATACTAGTATAACAAATAATAAGTTCTTTGATGTTAAACGCAGAATATATTTTCATCCTGCAAGGCGGTTTTTCGACGGCGTAGCGGTGGCTACGGCTAGAAAAACCAACAAAGCAGGTGAAAATTTAGGCAAGTTTAACGTAAAGAAACTTAGTATTCGTTGTACTAGTATAAAAATATTAAGAATTCCAAAAACGGACAGGGTATAAAAAGTTTACCCCTTACGCAAAAGAATTATTGAGCTGGCTTGTTTCCGCTGTCAGCGGTATGCCGGAATAGGAGGAAAACGACATGAATGGATTGGTTTTAGAGGGTGGGACATTTCGCCCGGTATTTAGCTGCGGGGTAATGGATGCACTGCTGTCTGAGGACATTATGATGCCTTATTGTATCGGGGTGTCCGCGGGAATATCAGATGGTGTGTCTTATATATCCCGTCAAAAGGGAAGAAATCTGGAGATCCTTCAGAAATATAGAAACGACAAGAGATACATGGGAAGATCCAATTACCGGAAGAACAGAAGTCTGTTCGGTCTGGACTTTGTGTTTGGAGAAATTCCCAATAACCTGATTCCTTTTGACGTGGAGACATTTAAAAAATATGAGGGGACCTGTCTGGTTGGAGTAACAAATGCAGCTACAGGAGAAGCGCAGTATATGGATGCTATGGACATGGATGAGCAGTATACCATGCTTCGTGCCACCTGTGCCATGCCACTTTTTTTTCCTGCAATTGAGTTGAATGGTGAAAAATATTATGATGGTGGAATTGCGGATCCGATTCCGCTGGAGAAGGCATTTGCAGACGGATGTGACAAGCTTCTGGTAGTGCTGACCCAGCCGAAAGGGTTTGTCAAACGTCTTGGAAAATACGATAAGCTGGGGGCGAGGATCCTTGGCAGGAAGTACCCGGCTGTCAGGCAGGCGATTTTGTCCAGGCCTGACCGTTATAATAAGATCGTGCGCTGCTGTGAACAATGGGAGAAGGAAGGGAAGGTTATGATCCTGCGCCCCAATTATCTGCTGAACAGTTTCGAGAGCAATGTGCAGAAGCTGGAGACGGCATACTGGCATGGATATCGTATGACGAAAGAAAAGATGAATCGGATTCGGAGGTTTCTGGGGCTTTAGTGGTGGACCGTTAAAATAGCTTTCTGCTGCCGAGCTGGTCTAATAGCACCATTGAGTTAAAAAAATAGGATTGTGTTTGACATGAGGTTATCTTTTCTGTTATAATATTTATGCTTGCGGTTATGGCGGAATTGGCAGACGCGCTAGATTTAGGTTCTAGTGGGGGATCCCGTGCAGGTTCAAGTCCTGTTAACCGCATTTTACTGCGCAGATTTTAATTTTTGTGTACAAAAGCAAAAGGGATGGTATTGTATATGATACTGTCCCTTTAGTTATTTAGCTCGACGGCGCCAATTTTTTGGCTGTTTTTTTTACCCTATTGGCGCTGTAGGGATAAAAAAAGTAAAAAATAGTGATTTACATGTAATATAAGTATGATTCACAATAAAACAATGTAAATGCGCAGCCGATTACGCTTATTTAATGTGAAAAAGTCTCATATTTACATATATGCTATATTGTATAAAGGATGTGTGCGTATGAGATTACTGGAATTGCGTATTTCAAATAAATTATCGCAGAAAGAGCTTGGCAAAGCTCTGGATCTGACACAACAGCGTATTAGTCTGCTGGAATAAGGCAAGAGTTATCCAAATTCCATAGAGATTACGAAGTACGCTACGTATTTTGATGTGTCTGCAGATTATGTGCTGGAGATCAGTCCGAGAAAAAATCCTTTTGCAGAAATGGAGGGGCTGGTGCGCGGAAACAGAGAGATTTTGTTGCTGAAGTATTATTCAAAACTGAATGAGAACATGAAGAAATATATTTTGGAAATGACGCAGAAGGCGCAAAAATATCAAGGGAACGACGAAACGGATACATTGTCCTAAATAATATGGATAATATATCCGTTCTCTTTGTTTACATTTTATCGCAATACAGGTATAATATGGTCAGGGAGACAGCTCGCTCTGTCCGCTTTTTGAGATGAAATCGTTGAGCTGATTCGTACAGTGAAAGTGTTAGGTGAGATAAATTGAAAAACATACTTGTACTTGAAGATGAAGTTGAGTGCAACCAGCTGTTATGTGACATTGTTACTACTAGCAAGGAAAGAGTAACAGTTTATCCAGTGTTTGATGAAAAAGAGGCAATGCAGATTGCACTTGAATGTCATATGGATCTGTTTCTTGTCGACATCTCCTTACATGATCTGCAGGGAAATGATGTGTCGGGCGTAAAATTTGCCAAACAGATTCGCAATATTGATTATTATGAGGTTACACCGATTATCTTTGTGACATCTATTGCCAATCTTGAACTCCATTCTTATCGCGAAGTTTCCTGTTATAGCTATATCTTAAAACCGATTGATGAAGTGAAGCAGAAACAGCTTGCTATGGAAATAGACAAGCTTCTCAGGGACAGAAAGTCTGTCAGTAGAGAGCAGTATCTTTACTTTAAGGTAGATTCTGTTTTTTATCCCATAAAAATAGATGAAATTATTACGATCCGCTGCATTAACAGAAGACTTCTCATACATACGATATCGGATAAATTTTATGTGAACAAGCTAACCTTAAAGCAGATTCAGAAAGAATTGAATGCTATGGGCTTCAATCCCTTTGTGGAGTGCCGTCGCGGGATCCTGGTGAATCTGGATCATGTGGAACATATTGACAGAGTGAATAAATATGTGAAAGTATACAAGGAAGACCAAATGATCGACTTTGGAAGAACGAAATGGTTTTCGGAAATACAAGGAGTAATTGAGCATGATTAGTAATATTTTAATGGCAGGGATTGAACAGGCGGCTAATATAATGGTTGTTGACAGTCTGTTTGGAACTGGACTGAAACGAGATATAGGAAAGAAATTAGGACTGATATTGCTGCAAACGATGATATTAGGTGTTTTTAATATGTATCAACTGTCCGGATTGTGGATGTTCTTAGTTTATGCCATTATGATCGGTGGTGTGAAGCTGATTTATCATGGAGACATAAATATATGTATCCTGTATTGTATTATCGCGTTCCTGATGGTAAGCGCCATAGAGCTTCTGTTTTATATCCCTTTTGCCTTTTTCTGGAAGGAGATGGTGGGAGATTTTCGAGCTGGGCTTATCGGAACCGGAGGTGCGCTGCTGGTGGTGTGTGCCGCCTGTAAAAAGAGGTGGATTAACTGGAACATGATCCAGGATTTTGTGAAATGCCGTTATAAGATGCTGTGCTATATCTGTGCAGCGGTGGGGAGTATCATGCTCTTTGCCGTGTCGTATTTCCGAATTCTGGAAAGTATGCCGATTTACAGCTTTATCTTTCTGATCCTGATGATCGTTATCATATTTCCAATGATGTCACAGTTTGTCAAAAATGAGGTCGAATTGAAGGAGCGCAGTAAATTTGAAAAACCTATGCGGGATGTGATCACAAGGATTCGGCAGCAACAGCATCAGTTCGATGCACATCTGCAGGCGATTTATGGAATCATCAATCGCTGTCAGACCTACGATTGTCTGGTGGCGACGTTGAAAGATTATATGTCCAGGATCCAGAGGATGGATGCGTTTTACAGCTTGATTAAGATGGAGGATCCGGTGCTGTCAGGTTTTCTCGGAGTCAAATTTTCAGAGGCAGTAACCCGGGGTATCCATATTTCGCAGGAGATATCTGTGAAAAAGATAAGTACCAATATTCCTCTCACAGAGTTGATCGGTACCTTTGGCAACTTGATTGACAATGCTATCGAGGAGGTTGAGACCAATTATCTCAAAAAAGAGATTCGGTTGTCTTTACACGAAGAAGGAGATTGGTATGAATTTATGATATCTAATCCAATCCGGAGTACAGACATGCATGAGCTCACAAATTTTACAAAAAAAGGGTATAGTACAAAGGAAAATGGGGAGCTGAGGGGGCTTGGTCTGTATAACGTCCTGGATACGATAAACCACTATAAAGGAGAACTGTACTTGAAAAAGTACACGGTGGAAGAAACGGATTGGTTTGCAGTGCGGATCAGAATAAAAAGGCTTACATGATAATAAGCCTTTTTATTCTGTGTCTGGTTGGTTTAATTTGTTTTTTTACTTGTGTCTAGTCTTCTGTCGGATATTCTGGCTCGCCCCAGAAACAGTAACTGATAACACTAGTGGTCATCATGGCAGCCATGGCGATGCATAAACTGCAGATTTTGAATAAAAGACTGCTATTGAATTTTTTCATTCTTTCCTCCTTTCTGTGCGGCTACAGCACAAAGTAATTGTAATGTCTGTAAAACAATAATCCAGAAGCAGATGCCTGCCATTGGAGTTGTTTTCAAAATGATTATAACAACAGAATAGATGAACAAAAGTCCTGTCGCCCTGTTGCGGTACTGGCGTTTGGTCTCTGGTGCTGCCGGGGGCCTTTTTTTGGATGCTATCGGTGCTGCCAGAAATGTGATCAGGATACACAGAGCCAGAATCACGGGTTTGACTGCATGGGGAACCGATACACAGGCAGGGAGCACAATAACCGACAACAACATAAATATCAGTGTAAATAAAAAACAAGTAATAAAGTGTTCCATATGAAGACCGCCTGAATTACACCGGATGGTTACAAGGACCAGAACGCCAATGAGAAATTCAGGGAGATGTCCCAGCTTAAAAAATAAAACAGAAAGTACTAATGTCTTGACTAGTTCTGAACTTACAGCCTTTAGTGTGTATTTTAACCGCTTCATCTCCAGATCCGTGAATTGATAGGATGACTGGATCTGTTCTAGAAACTGTTCCGTGTGAATGACTGCCATATTGCAGTATCCTCCTTTACGAAAAATATGCAATGCACCGGTGCAGTCGACTTGTTGTGTAATAGTATAGCGGAAAAAATGACAAAAACAAGGGGGAGTGCGCGAACTGTGCGATTTCGTGTCTGAAATCATAAAAAATAGCCGTAAACGACGAAGCATCGTTATTTCAGACACGAAATAACACGGTTCGCGCAAAAGTATACCATCTTTTTCCTGTTTCCTGTATAATAGTAACAGAACAAAAGAATTTTAAGGAGGAACTGATTATGGATATGGAATTAGGTATGGAACTAGTATTGGAAGCGAACTTCCCAATGTGCGAATGTAATAATTGTTTTATGGGATCATTTCTTCAGATGATGCGCTATAAGGGAGTGAGGTTAAGTGAATTAGAGGTACAGCTTCCCTATGCTGGTGTCAGACTCAGTTTATCATATCAGGATGGAATCAGTCTGAGTGCTAACTTTATTCAGGGTATACATTATTTTTGTTCAGAAAATCAGATTGCGTATAAGACGGGAGAGATTCTGCCACAGCACATCGGAGAAGTGGCATATGAGATCTTGTCAGAACATGGTGCCTTTATGATTTCATTGAATTCGAGAGACTATGGATATTATAAAGCCTTTGTCAATGACGGGATACAGCATTGCGCACTGGTGACAGGAGTTGATAAGGAGGGGCTGCACATCGTGGATGCCTGTGCTTCATCTTCTCAGCCGACGACACACAAGGGCATTCTTCCTTTTGAAAACATTCTTGAAATTGGTCAGCATCAGCCGATTCCGATTGCTTATGTAGAAGGGGAAGTGACTTGGGATAAAAAGGAGAAAGAGATCAACTGGGTACAGGCAAAGAAAAATCATATGGAAGAGAACATAAAATTAGAGCAGGGCAGCAGGTTGAGGACAGGGCTGGATTATTGTGAATATCTTAACTCGGATTTGTCTTTGCTGAGGGGATTTGAGCTTCGTAAAATTGCCCACAACATAATGACAGATACCCATGTTCCTCAGTTGAAGATGCTTATAAATTTGTTTGCAGATAAAAAACAACAGGATTATTACATAAAAATGAACCAGCTTTGCAATGACTGGACGCTAATGTCTTATCGCTTTCTGAAAGGTAGTTTTGAGTATGATTTTGCAGATCAGGAAACTCTTGTATATAATTATAAAGCGCTTCTTGAAAGAGAGCGTGAAATATATCAGTTATAAAGATAAATTTTCTCCCTGCCACAGAATCAGAAGGGTTCCATTTTCTACACTAATACTACCCTTTTTACCAACAGTTTCGTTGCTGATTCCCAAGGGAAAGTGATTCGTCAGGGTGCTTCCTTCGATTTCATATTTTAAGCCTTTGATCGTTACATTCTGGCTTTTGTCACTGAGGGAAAATACAGAGACGTAACCGGTAAAATTCTTTGGGATTGTAAAACCGGAATTTTGGATCACGGTCAGTTCATACTGATCGTGATGGAGAACTCCCTGAGCTCCCTCGGCTGCAAGGTAGGAAAGTGCCTGGATATTGGCTATAGAGTGATCCAAACGCCCACCCAGTCCGCCGTAGATCTCGAAAGTAAGGTAGCCTTTGGAGAGCCCCAGTCTGATGGCAAGCATCATATCGGTATCATCCTTTTCTGGAGGATAGGTATATTTTTCACAGATCGTATCTTCCCATATTTCATGGGATTGAACAGAATCAAAATCTCCCAGGGCAATATCTGCCCGAAGCCCGATTTGAATCAGGTGGTCATAGCCGCCATCGGCAGCAATGACCAGATCTTCATCCGTAAGTGATATGTCACAGGAGGAAAATTCCCCTGCGCCAAAAATATAACAGACAGGAGTGACCATGTTACTATACCTCCAGGTTTTCGATGATCTTCACTGCATCATCCATGTAATCAAAGGAAAAATCTTCGATCTTTCCGAGATCAACTGCCTTTGTAAGTTCTGGATTGATGGGGAGCTGGCTGAGGACGATCAACCCATACTGGTCAGCGATCTCTTTCACATGGTTCTCTCCAAATACGGAAATATGTTTACCGCAGTCAGGACACAGGGCATAACTCATATTTTCTACAATTCCCAGTACCGGTATATTCATCATTTCTGCCATTTTTACTGCTTTGCTCACGATCAGGGATACCAGATCCTGGGGAGTGGTTACGACGACGATGCCGTCCAGGGGCAGGGACTGGAATACGGTAAGCGGAACGTCTCCTGTCCCGGGAGGCATATCCACAAAGAGATAATCTACATTTTCCCAAAGTACATCGGTCCAGAATTGTTTTACGGTTCCGGCGATGACAGGTCCTCTCCAGATGACAGGATCGGTCTCATTTTCCAGAAGAAGATTAATGGACATGATATCTATGTTCGTTTTTGATTTCACCGGGAAAATCGTGGTGGCATTTCCCATGGCTTTTTCCGTGATCCCAAATGCTTTTGGGATGGATGGACCAGTGATATCCGCATCCAGGATACCGCAGTGATATCCCTTACGGCTGAATGCCACTGCGAGAAGGTCAGTAACCATGGATTTGCCTACGCCTCCTTTGCCACTGACAACGCCGATTACTTTTTTTACACTGCTGTCGGGATGTGGTTTTTCAAGAAAAGATCCGGGCTCTCTGTCTGCGCAGTTTGAACTGCAGCTGGAACAATCATGATTGCATTCACTCATAATACTATAATGCCTCTCTTTCACAGAATATATGGTTGTGCAACAACCGTCATAAATTTACTTTATTACGAAACCTTGATTTTGTCAATAAAATGTGGCAGGATAAAAGTGTGACTAAAGTCGCGAGAGCGGCAGCGGCAAGTTTACTTGTCCGCTGACATTTGAGCCACGGACATCATGAGTACGTAGCGAAGCGGAGTACGAATGTGCCTGTGCGAAGCACAGGGTCACAGGTAGTAATTGATTGTTTGTGCCACCTGTGGCGGCATGTTTGAAAGGCAGAAAAGACTATGATTGCCAGGCGGCGCTGCCGGGCCGGCTCAATGATGTCGATTCGTCTTATCGGCCCGTGAAAAAGGAGGAGAAAAAATGGAATCCAGAAAAGAAAAAGCGATAGAATTATTTAAGAAGGGATATAACTGTTCCCAGTCGGTGGTGTTGGCATATGCAGACGTACTGGGGCTGGACTGGGATCTGGCAGCAAAAATGTCAGCTTCCTTTGGGGGAGGTTTAGGAAGGCTCCGCCATGTATGCGGCACCGTATCTGGTATGGCTATGGTTGCGGGAATGATTACAGCATCATCAGATCCAAAGGACAAAGAACAGAAAAAAGAAAATTATGAGATGATACAGAAACTGGCAAAGGAGTTTGAAAAACAGAACGGCAGTATTATCTGCCGGGAACTGCTGGGACTGGACGGCGGACAGACCACAGTGGCGGAAGAATACAGGTCAGGTGCTGCTCCAGAACCACGAAGCTCCGAATACTACAAGAAAAGACCCTGCCCGGAACTGGTGGGGCAGGCCTGCGAAATTTTGGATCATATGCTGTTTGCCCCGGAGGATCTGGAAATTTGAACCAGTTCAATGGCATCGGCGAACTGATCCGAAGGCACCATCGGGCTAAGGAAATTCTTGATTAAGGATTAAAAATATGATAAAATAAGTAGAAGTGTTGACGATTTTTATCTAAAAACAAGGCAGGAGGCATTTTTATGTTTAAAATTGTAGAGAAAACGTCCCTGAATCCTACTGTTTCTAAAATGGTAGTGGAGGCTCCGCTGATTGCAAAAAAAGCTGAACCGGGACAGTTTATCATCTTTCGCGCCAAAGAAGACAGCGAAAGAATTCCGCTGACAATTGCGGATTATGACAGGGAAGCAGGAACGGTTACGATCATTTATCAGATCGTAGGAGGATCTACCATGGAGTTAGATACTCTGGAAGCTGGGGGATATATTCACGATTTTGTGGGACCTCTCGGGGTTCCTACTCATACAGAGGGATTGAAAAAGGTTGCTGTGGTCGGTGGTGGTGTCGGCTGTGCCATTGCATATCCGGTGACGAAAAAGCTGCATGAAATGGGAGCAGAGGTACATTCTATCGTTGGATTTAGAAATCAGGATCTGGTGATTCTGGAGGACGAGTTTAAGAATGCAAGCGATAAACTTGTGATGATGACAGATGATGGCAGTTATGGGGAAAAAGGACTTGTTACCGATGCCCTTGAAAAACTGATCAATGAAGGAAATGAATACGATGAAGTGATCGCCATCGGACCATTGATCATGATGAAATTTGTATGTCTTACGACAAAAAAATATGGGATCAAGACGATGGTCAGCATGAACCCGATCATGATCGACGGCACTGGTATGTGTGGCGGATGCCGTCTGACTGTGGGCGGAGAGACAAAGTTTGCCTGTGTGGACGGTCCTGACTTTGACGGTCATCTGGTGGATTTTGACGAGGCAATGCACCGTGGAACCATGTACAAGGAATTTGAGACACATGCCCGCGAAGAAGCCTGCAACTTGCTGAAGAAAGGAGCAGAGTAAAATGGCAGAACGTAATATGGATATGAATAAATGTCCGATGCCGGTACAGGATCCGGACGTCAGAAATAAAAATTTTGAAGAGGTAGCTCTGGGATATACTTATGATATGGCAGTAAATGAGGCGAGAAGATGTCTGAACTGTCCGAAAAAGCCTTGTGTCAGCGCCTGCCCGGTACAGATTGATATTCCTGCTTTTATTGAGAAAGTGGCAAATGAGGATATGGAGGGGGCTTTTGAAATCCTCTCTGAGTCTACTTCCCTTCCGGCAGTGTGCGGACGTGTGTGCCCACAGGAAAGCCAGTGTGAGGGAAAATGTGTGCGGGGAATCAAAGGTGAGCCGGTAGGGATTGGCCGTCTGGAGCGTTTTGTGGCGGATTATCACAGAGAGCACTGCACTGACGATCCAGAGATGCCAGAGCAGAATGGACATAAAGTGGCTGTGATCGGAGCGGGACCAAGTGGACTTACGGTGGCGGGAGACCTTGCCAAGATGGGATATAAAGTAACAATTTATGAAGCACTTCATCTTGCCGGAGGAGTACTGGTTTATGGTATTCCAGAGTTTCGTCTTCCCAAGGCGATCGTTCAGAAGGAGATCGACAATCTGAAAGCCATCGGAGTTGACGTGGAGACGAATATGGTCATCGGTAAGGTGCTTACCATAGATGAGTTGTTTGAGATGGGAAATGAGGCAGTATTTGTAGGGTCTGGAGCAGGGCTTCCCCGATTTATGAATATTCCGGGCGAGAGCCTGAAAGGCGTATACTCTGCCAATGAGTTCCTGACTCGCATCAATCTGATGAAAGCATATAAAGAAGATTCCAAGACACCGATCCAGCATGCGAAAAAAGTAGCTGTTGTGGGTGGTGGAAATGTGGCGATGGATGCTGCAAGAAGTGCAAAGCGTCTTGGCGCAGAAGAAGTGTATATTGTATACCGCCGCGGTATGGAAGAGCTGCCGGCTAGAAAAGAAGAGGTTGAGCACGCAGAAGAGGAAGGTATTATCTTCAAGACACTGCATAATCCAGTGGAGATCCTGGGCAACGAGGACGGTATGGTATCCGGTATGAAGTGTGTGCAGATGGAACTTGGTGAGCCGGATGAGAGTGGACGCCGCCGTCCGATTGTGAAAGAAGGCAGTGAGTTTGTTCTCGATGTGGATTCTGTGATTATGTCCATCGGAACCAGTCCGAATCCTCTGATCCGTTCCACCACACCGGGATTGGATGCGAATAACCATGGCTGCCTGATCACAAAGGATGAAAAAGGTGAGACGACCCGTGAGGGCGTATATGCCGGTGGAGATGCCGTGACAGGTGCAGCTACTGTGATCCTTGCCATGGGGGCAGGTAAATCAGCGGCCAAGGCAATTGATGAGTATATCAAAAGCAAATAATGGATACCGGAAAAACCGGTGCAGATTTATAGACGAAAGGAGTGTTTATATTGATTAAAAGTTCAGGTAAGAGAGTGGTCTGTACGCTGCTTATTCTCGGACTTGTTTTTTCAAGTTCATTATCTGTGGTTTCACAGGCGGCAAAAAAGACAAAGCTCAAGACAAAAAAGATTACGATGACAGTTGGCCAGAAAAAGAAGATTGCTATAAACGGAAAAAAGAAAAAAGCTGTATACCGTTTTGTTTCATCTTCAAAGGCAAAAGCGAGTGTGTCTAAGAGCGGCGTAGTTACTGCAAAAAAAGCAGGAAAGGTTACGATCACGGTAAAAGAAACCTATAAGAAAAAGACAAAGAAGCTTGGGAAGACAGTGGTTACGATCAAAAAGAAAGACGATGGGAAAAAACCATTGACAACAGCGGCTCCTTCTGCAACTCCAGTGGCAACACCTGTGGTGACACCAGTTCCACAGACCAGCAGCCAGCCGCAGAACACAGAGGGACCAAAACAGACGGAGGATCCGAAACAGACAGAATCACCTCTTGAGACAGAGCCGCCGGTATCTGAGATGAAGCCGATCGGGCCATATATCGAGGATACGGACTCTAGTGTGCCTGAAGGATTCGACAAAGTGGATAATGAAGTGGCAGGAACTGTTGAGGATATTACATATGACTCGACAGTGATCAAGGAAGATGCTGTTGTTAAGAGAAAGGCAAAGGTTGTGCTGCCGAAAGACTATAGCGCGGATAAAAAATATCCGGTGGTATATATGAATCATGGTATTGGCGGAGATGAAAAAGTATTTTTTGGTGACAAAGTTCAGAATCTGATCTGGAATGCCATCGCAAATGGAGATGCGGAGGAAATGATCGCCGTGTTCCCAAGCTGTTGTGCAAATGAAACAAATAACCAGGGCAAGTATGATTTTTTCAGCGTGGAACACTATGCAGCGTATAATAATTTCCTGAATGACCTGAAAGAGTGCCTGATGCCATATATCAACGAGCATTATTCTACACTGACAGGGCGCGATAACACGGCGGTATGCGGATTCTCCATGGGAGGACGGGTAAGCCTGCATATCGGATTTACCCTTCAGGACACCTTCCGGTACGTCGGAGCCTTCTGTCCTGCTCCTGGTATCTTTGAACACAATGACAATGGTGTTCACGAAGATGGACTATTTACCTCTGAGACATTTACCCTGCAGGATAAGTACATGGACGATACCCTGGTGATGATCGTGAAAGGAACTAATGATGGGACGGTGAAGAACTTCCCGAAAGATTACACGGAGGCTTTGACTGCGAACCAGGTACCCCACCTTTATTTTGAGCTGCCGGGCGGTCATGATACCAGTGTGTATAAGCCGGGAATGTATAATTTCCTCCGACGCATTTTCCACCGTAAGTAAGGATTAGAAAAATATATTATGTATTGAGAGCAAAAGATTTTTTGACTCTGGTATTTATTGACATAAAAACTGCTGCATCGCGTAGTCGAGGCAGCAGTTTTTAAGTGAAATTTTTCAGAAGAACTGACTGATTCAAGTCCCGTAAATTATTTATTTTTGTCGAAATATGTCGAAAAAAGCGGTGGAATACTGCATGTTTTTTTAGTTGAAATCTTTCCATATATTATAGTATAATTAGACATATATATACATAAAATCGGGAGGTACTATGAAGAAGAGAGCAGGTTTGAGAATAAGACTGTTGGGCGTTACACTTATTCCCGTCCTTTTATTCGGAATTGTGATCATATTATATAGTTGCAACCAAATGGAAAAATCTGTCCATCAGGAAGTGGAATCCGGATTAAAAAACGTGGCGCAGTCAGCGGCTTATATATTTGAAAAAGAGTTTCCGGGAGAGTACCATAAGAACTCCGGGAGCACAGGAGTATTTAAGGGGAATAAGAATACAGAGGAGGCAATAGAGATCCTGGAAACATTAAAGAAAATTTCTGGTGCAGATATAAGCATTTTTTATAAAGATATCCGTGTGGCTACCACGATTCACAACAAAGAGGATAAGCCGATCATAGGATCCAAAGCAAACGCCGTGATTATAAGAGATGTGTATAAAGGAGAATCGGAGCGTTTTTATGCTAAGACGAGTATAAGTGGCGAAGATTACTTTGCGTATTATTGTCCTCTGTATGATTCCCAGAAAAAGTGTATCGGAATGATATTTGCAGGAAAACCTTCTTATTATGTCAGAGGGATCGTGCTACAGGGAGTGATTCCCATCGTAACGATTATTATTTTGGCAATCTTAGCTATGAGTGTGATCATGTGGCAGTATTCAGAGCGGCTGACCGGGGCGATGCGGAATCTTCAAAATTTTCTTATGAAGGTGGAACGAGGGGATTTTACAGCAGAACTGGGAGAGACAGTGGAAAAACGGAAGGATGAACTGGGAAGAATTGGAAAGTCCGCTGTGCAAATGCAGTGTGCGCTGCGGGAACTGATAGAACGGGATTCACTCACGGGATTATATAATCGCCATTATGGTGAAATCTGGCTCAGAAAGGTGATAGATGGTGCTAAAGAAAGGAACTCTGCTTTTTCTGTGGCAATAGCAGACATCGATTTTTTTAAGAAGTTTAATGACAATTATGGACATGACTGTGGTGATCTGGTGTTGCGGAAGGTATCAAATATATTGAAAAAAAATATGAAGAAGCAGGGGTGCGCAGCCAGATGGGGGGGCGAGGAGTTTCTTCTTGTCTTTTCCGACAAGGGCTTGGAAGAGGCATTGGTGGAAGCCGAAATGATTTCTGAAAAGATACGAAAACTTCGGATTTCTTATGGGGATAAAGAACTGGGGGTTACGGTAACTATAGGTATCATAGAGGGGAATCCAAATAGAACTATGGATGAATTAATCAAAGCAGCAGATCAGGCACTCTATGAAGGAAAGGAAAGCGGCAGGGATCGTGTGCAGATGGGAATTGTGAAAGCAGACGTATCTTTAATCTAGCTCGACGGCGCCAATTTGCGCGGCCTTGCTAAATGAATTGAAAACCATTTGCAAATATGATATCATAGAGTTCAGACGTTGTAGATTATAAAAAATGCTTGTAAAAAGGCAATGAGAGGAAGGTGCATATGAGAAGAGTAGCTTTTTTGACCAGTGGTGGAGACTGCCAGGCGCTGAACGCAACAATGCGGGGGGTGGCAAAGACTCTTTATGAGGCAGATAAGGATGTAGAGATTCTCGGTATATTAGAGGGGTACAAGGGACTCATGTATGAAAAATACGTGAAAATGAAGCCGTCTGATTTTTCGGGAATTCTGACGGAAGGCGGGACGATTCTCGGATCTTCCAGACAGCCTTTTAAACATATGAGAAAACCGGATGCCAATGGCATGGATAAGGTACTTGCCATGAAAAATACCTATCAAAAGCTAAAGCTGGATTGTCTTGTCATATTGGGTGGCAATGGAACACAGAAGACAGCAAACCTTCTGCGGGAAGAAGGTTTGAATGTTGTAGGACTGCCTAAGACTATTGACAACGATATCTGGGGTACGGATATGACCTTTGGTTTCCAGAGTGCAGTAGATATAGCGACAAACTGCATTGATTGCATTCATACTACGGCGTATTCTCATGGCAGAGTATTTATTGTGGAAGTAATGGGGCATAAGGTGGGGTGGCTCACTCTTCATGCTGGTATCGCAGGCGGGGCGGACGTTATCTTGATCCCGGAGATTCCCTATGACATTGATTCCGTTATATCAGCCATTGAAAAGAGAACGGAGGCGGGGAAACGTTTTTCTATTCTCGCTGTGGCAGAGGGAGCAATTTCCAAAGAGGATGCTGCTCTTTCCAAGAAAGAATATAAAGAGAAATTAAAGAATAATCCATATCCAAGTATTTCTTATAAGATCGGTGCGGAGATTGAGGAGCGGACCGGGCAGGAGATCCGGATTACAGTACCGGGACATACCCAGCGCGGAGGAAGCCCGTGTGCTTATGACCGGGTGATCTCCAGCCGGCTCGGAGCAGCAGCGGCAGAACTGATTCTAGAAGGGAAATTTGGCTATATGGTAGGCTTTAAAGGAAATGAGATCATTCCTGTGCCTCTTAGTGAGGTGGCGGGAAAATTAAAAATGGTGGATCCAGATTCATCGATCATTCAGGAAGCAAAAAATCTTGGTATCTGTTTTGGTGATTAATAGACCGGAATAATGTAAGGAGGAGATAAGGCATGTCTTATCAGGCGCTGTACCGCAAATTCAGACCGGAGAATTTTGAGGAGGTAAAGGGACAGGATCATATCGTAACCACTCTGAAGAACCAGATCCGATCCGACCATGTTGGACATGCCTATTTGTTCTGTGGAACCCGGGGAACCGGAAAGACAACAGTGGCAAAGATATTTGCCAGGGCAGTCAACTGTGAAAATCCAGGGGAAAAGGGGCCCTGCGGCGAGTGTGAGATGTGTCATGCCATCGCGGCGGGAAATTCTATGAATGTGGTGGAGATGGATGCAGCATCCAATAATAAAGTGGACGATATCCGCCAGGTAATTGAAGAAGTGCAATATTCTCCGGCGCAGGGCAGGTATAAAGTATATATTATCGACGAAGTGCATATGCTTACCACAAGTGCATTTAATGCGCTCCTAAAGACGCTGGAGGAGCCACCCTCATATTTAATCTTTATTCTGGCGACGACGGAAGTCCACAAAATTCCCATGACCATTCTGTCCCGTTGCCAGAGATATGATTTTAAGAGGATTTCAGTAGACACCATCGTCGCGAGACTAAGAGAGCTGTTGGATCAGGAGGGGATCGCAGCAGAGGAACGGGCTCTGACGTATATCGCCAAGCTTGCTGACGGCGCCCTGCGAGATGGCCTGAGCCTTCTGGAGCAGTGTATTTCCTTTTATTTTGGTGAGGAACTGACTTATGAAAAAGTGCTCAAAGTGCTGGGGGCTGTGGACAATGAGGTATATGCCTCTTTTACAAGAGCGCTGGCGGCGGGAGACGTGGCTGAGATGATGCGGATCATCGACGGGATCATGTCAGCGGGAAAGGATCTGGCACGGTTTTGTGACGAGCTGATCTGGTATATGAGAAATCTGATGATTGTAAAGAGTACAGAGCATCCGGAGGATATCATAGATATGTCCCAGGAGAATCTGGATACCTTGACCCGGACGGCAAAGGAGCTGGAGCTGGATATGATTTTCCGCTATATCCGGGTACTGTCTGAGGTGGAAAATCAGATGAAATATTCCGATCAGAAAAGAGTACTGTTTGAGGTAGCACTGATTCGGCTTAGCCGGCCGGAGATGGAGAAGGATTATGAATCTATCGTGAACCGCCTCCACAATATAGAAGAGAAGCTGAAAAACGGTCTTGTGGCGGCACAGAAGGTACAGACCACAGAACTCTCTTCTGACATTGCCGAGGAAGAAGTTCCCATGAAGATTCTGGAGAGCGCGGTGCCGGGCGAGGTGAAATCTCTGGCGGGAAACTGGCATCAGGTTCTGAATCAGCTGGATCCGGTCAGCAGAAATATGCTGAATCACGTGACTTTGACAGTAGATGAGGGGGGCGCGTTGGTAGTTGCCTTCTCAGAAGATACAGCATATGAGTATTTTTCTGGAGAAGGGGACCACAAAGAAAAGCTGTGTCATGCAGCAGAGGAACTTATTGGAAAAAGTATAAATATTGAATTTCGTCTGGTGGCAGATCAGAGAGAATATGACGCACTTCCTGAATTGAGAGGGTTGTTTGCGGACAGTGATATTGAGATCGAGGCTATAGACTAAAAAATAACAGATATAATTGAAAGGAAGACAACAATGGCAAGACGTGGTGGATTCCAGGGGGGAATGCCTGGAAATATGAACAATCTTATGAAACAGGCGCAGAAAATGCAGCGTCAGATGGAAGAGCAGCAGAAGGAAATGGAAGATAAAGAATTTGAAGCCACCGCCGGCGGTGGTGCTGTGACTGTGAAAGTCTCTGGAAAAAAGGAAGTTCTTTCTGTAAAACTTTCAGAGGAGGTTGTGGATCCGGATGATATCGAGATGCTGGAAGATTTGATCGTGGCAGCCACTAATGAGGCTCTGCGTAAGATGGAAGCAGATAATGCCAAGGCGATGGAAGCGCTTACTGGCGGTCTGAATCTGGGTGGAGGATTTCCTTTCTGATGAATTACTATTCAGAGTCAATCAATCAGCTGATCGAAGAACTGGCACAGCTGCCAAGTATAGGTGCCAAATCGGCGCAGCGTCTCGCTTTTCATATCATAAATATGCCAGAGGAACGGGCAGAGAGATTATCTTCTGTCATTCTCTCGGCGAGAAAAAATGTACGCTATTGTAAAGAATGTTTTACCCTGACAGACAGTGAGGTCTGTCCCATCTGTGCGAATTCCAAGCGGGATAAGAGGACCATTATGGTCGTTGAGGATACGAGAGATCTTATCGCTTATGAAAAGACCGGACAATACGAGGGGGTATATCATGTACTTCACGGCGCCATCAATCCGACGCTGGGGGTGACACCGGCAGACATCCGCCTAAAGGAACTGATGCAGCGCCTTCAGACGGATGTGGATGAAGTGATCATCGCAACCAATTCATCTCTGGAGGGAGAAGCTACGGCGATGTATATCAGTAAGCTTTTGAAGCCGGCTGGCATCAAGGTGACCCGCATTGCCAGCGGGGTGCCGGTGGGCGGTGATTTGGAATATATCGATGAAGTGACATTATTCCGCGCGCTGCAGGGCAGGACTGAGCTTTGAATGACCTGAGGAGGACGAAGCGTATTCCCGGATCAGGCTGCGGTTCAGTCCGCGGTAGATGAAATCTGCCAGGCGCATGACCAGATTCAGTCTGGTGGTCTGCAGAAGCATCTGTCCGCCAAAACCTGACAGGTTGACGATGCCTGTGATAAACAGATCCCCCACGGAGGGAAGTTCTTTGGAAACTCCCACACCAGGAGCGAGAGATCCCTCTCCCACGGTGATGTAACCGACGTGCTCTGCGATGCCAAGAGAGGCATCAACGGCGATGATTACGGGGTTTTTGTGATTTTTTCTTATAAATTCAAGTGCATCTTCCAGATTTTTAGCATGGACTGGGTTTTCCAGAGTGCCATAAAGATGGAAGTTTTTTTGGTGCATAGCAAGAAAATGACCCACAATAGGGCCCAGTGAGTCTCCGGTTGCCCGGTCAGAGCCGATACATATTATTACAGTTTCTCTATTTGAAATATCATGTTTTCTCATTAAAATCGATAAAGTTCTTGAAAATTCACTTAATGCGTGCCGGTCGGCAGGATTAAAATAGTAAATCATTTGCGTACTCCCTTTCTAAATGGACATGCCGTGTCTGACGGCACTACCATGATAACTGCTTATCTAAGAAAAGTATTGGCAGATAAACAAAAAATACTCATAAAAAATAAAAAATCTGATTTTCTTTTCAGAATGCGACAAAAAATTTATTTTCCTTGTTTTATAATGAGAGCAAAACGAATAAAGCGGAGGGAAATCATGGACTGGAAAGCACCAAAAAGCGTACGTCAGATAGGTGATACAAAAGGAAAGACGAAGATATATGTAGAGGACTATGTGATGTCTT
>JAAVZE010000121.1 GCA_022791495.1 Eubacterium sp. | reverse complement strand
GGCTGATACGCCAAGACCCCCGGCAAGGGGCGAGCGATACTATTCAGCGCACCACAGGCGGCAAGAGGAAACTGCCGCCGCCATGACCCGCATATTGGTATAATGATACACCCGTATGACACGGCTACTCATAAGAATGAGAGGGGTGCAAGTCCCGTGGAGCTGCCAAGCCGTCCGATCTGCCTATTATTTCTGAAAACTATTTAGCATATTGGATAAGCTGTATCTAATATGCTGTTATGAGTAGGTTGCATAACATTTTATTGTTTATATGTAGGAGGGATAGCCGATTGAAAAATGGCAAGCAGGAAACAGTACGCTATACCATTGAAAGAGAATTTTTAGCCAAAATCACTGTCGCAGAACTTGTAAACCGAATTATTCAGACCCATGTAAAAAACCAATCAGAAAAAGAAGCGGTTTCCCCGTGAAAAAGTATGGAAAATTTCGCTCCCTTATAGTAAAATACGATCAAGGGAAGCGGTTGAAAGGTAAACGATTATGAGGAAACATATACTTTTCAACGTGGCTGAATATATTAGGTTATCCAGAGAGGACGGCGATAAGGCAGAAAGTGACAGTATTGGAAATCAGAGAAAACTGATTACAGATTACTTAAAAGACAAAGACGACTTTGTTCTGTACGACACTTACATAGATGACGGTTTCACGGGAACGAATTTTAACCGTCCGTCATTTAAGAGAATGATTGCAGACATAGAAGCAGGCAACGTGAATTGTGTGATTGTGAAAGACCTTTCAAGGTTCGGACGTGATTACATTGACACAGGAAAATATCTGGAACGCTATTTCCCGGATAATGAAGTGCGTTTCATTTCCATTACGGATAATATTGACAGCATGAAGCAGGCTTATGATATGCTGCTGCCTATAAAGAATATCTTTAATGAGCAGTATGCAAGGGACATTTCAAAAAAAGTCCATGCTTCCATGAAAACCAAACAAAGAGCAGGAGAATTTATAGGAGCTTTTGCTTCCTATGGCTATAAGAAATCGCCTGCTGATAAAAACAAACTGGTTATTGATGAATATGCCGCCGAAGTTATCCGCAAAATCTTCAACCTTTATATAGAGGGGCATGGAAAAATCCGTATTGCGGCTATGCTGAATGAGGACGGAATTGTATGCCCGTCCGAATACAAAAAGATAAACGGAGATAATTACAGAAACAGCAACCGTTTAGAAAGTACCTCTTACTGGACGTACTCTACTATAAACCGTATTCTTCAAAATGAAATGTATATCGGTAATATGGTACAGAACAAAAAGAGCCAGAGAATGAGGGGGAAATCAAAAGCCCAAGACAAGGAAGATTGGATTGTGGTAAAAGGTACACACGAAGCGATCATTGACGAAGAAACATGGAACAAGGTACAAGACTTGCTAAAGCGTAGGACACGCAACCTTGACTTAAATTCCAACATGAGCATTTTTGCAGGATTTTTGAAATGTGGGGATTGCGGCAGGTCTTTAGTAAAGAAAGTCGGAACGCCGGGACACGGCGGGGGTATTATCAACTATTATTGTGGGACGTATGTACGTTCCGGCAGGCAATATTGTACTCCGCACCCGATACCGCATTTGGTTCTGGAAAAAATCATTTTGGAAGATTTGAAAGCAATCATGCAGAGCATTGATAATATGCGTGAAGTCATTGAACAGAACCAAACAACAGCAGTCACAGTAAAGCGGATAAATGAAAATGAGAAAAGCCGTTTAACCGCTGAACTGGAAAAAGTGCGAAAGCTGAAAAAAGCGGTTTACGAAGATTACCGAAGTGAACTGATTTCCAAAGATGAATTTGTCACATATCGGCAGGACTACCTAAAGAAAGAAGAATTACTGGAAAAGCAGCTTGAAAGCATTGACAAACAGCAGGACGAAGCTACGCCGGATATTCTTGAAAGTGCGTGGATAAAACGCCTGTTAGAACTTAGAACTATTGAAAAATTGGACAGGGATATTGTGGTGGAAATGATACATGAAATAAAGGTATATGAAAACCACAAAATCAAGATTACTTACAATTTTTCAAGCGAGTTGGAAACGCTTTTCAAGACTGTATACACCAACAAAGAGAATATCGGCTGATGTAACAAACATCAGCCGAACATAAAAAATCCACATCTACAAGATACCGCTACGCAAAATCAAGTGTATCATATCGGTATCGTTTTACCGCAAGTTACCGCCGCCACAGGCAGCATCGAATGAAATAGATATTTTTGCTTCATCGCCCTTGTCGACACAATAGATGGGAAGTTCTTTCTGGCTTGTATTAACATGAGAGCTGATGGTGGCAGCGGTTTGTGGGTAAAAATAAATGCTTGTTACCAGAAGAAGAAGTGAGGTGAGTACGATGGCACCTACCTTTGTAAAAATGATGAGATTCTCTTTTTCCTTTTCAATATCATTCATAAAATTATTCCCGGCGGATTTTTTATCATTTTATTTTTAAATTGTTGCTTTTATGCCCGGCTAAGTAAAAAATAGATAGTATTGTAAAAAATTTTATTTGACAAAAACAATTGTTTTTGTTATTGTATATTTACAGTACGAAAACTTCGGGCTTGTACTGGTTTCGACAGGCCGGCTGAAGATGGAGAAGCTATCCGTGGGCTGTGACCACGTTAAAACGCAGAAAAAAATAAACGCTGACGATAATAGATTAGCATACGCAGCCTAAGTGCTGCTGTCTGACCTGGAGCACCTACACTCCAGGAGCCAGGCATCAATGATGTAGGAAACGACGTATATCAAGCTTTGCGTATACGGGCGTATCATGAAGCTACTAAAGCCTGAAGGATGTTCATTTCCGTCAGGTGGAGGGAATGTAAAAGAATGAACTATGATAGTAGAAGTACATGGGATTCCGGTTTGGACGCGGGTTCGATTCCCGCCAGGTCCATCTGACTGCATTAAGACGAGCCCTGTATATGATATAATCATATATAGGAATAAGTTTTGCTTGGTGTATCGAAAAAAGGACAGCGTAAGTTGTCCTTTTTTGTGTTACAGAAAAGGTGTCCTAAATGAAAAAGATCTTTTTGAGGCCCGGGCATAAAAGTAAACTATACAGACTGTCTCCACTATCAAAAAATCTTCGCGCCTTGAAGTTGCGCAATTCAAAAAAAATGCACTTATAGGTTGGTTGTGGCTTGTCGAGGAAAATACTATACTGATAATGCGGCGCGGCGCAAGAAAATGAAAGGAGAATTTTTTATGAGTTTCGGAAAAAATCTGCAGTTTTTAAGACATCTGAGAGGGAATATGACGCAGGAGGATTTGGCTGAAAAATTGAATATCAGCCGTCAGACTGTATCAAAATGGGAGCTGGATACAGCGCAGCCTGAAATGGACAAGGCAATAGAGCTTTGCAGGCTTTTCAACTGCTCCCTGGATAATCTGTTCCGTGATGATATGGTCGTTTGTGGCGAGACGTATACAAATTTGCGTGTCGAGACCGTCCCTGCTTTCCGCTATGTAAAACATGCCGTTATAAGCACTACCCCGGAAGGGGATGCTATTGACAGGGTATTTTCCATTGCCCGCGGCTGTGGCGTGGATCACCCACGTGTCATTGGATGGGATTTTCCCAATGTGTCACAGGAGCAGATAAATGTTTTCAATATGCACGGCTACGAAGCGGCATGGATGCTGCCCGATGGGGTTGTCCCTCCTGATATTGAAATACACGAGCAGGCAGCCCACAGGTATGCAGCAATACACATTGAAAAGCCTTACGAATCCCCTTTTGTGACCATTCCCAATGCCTATAAAACGCTTATGGAGTATATGCGCGTGAACGGTCTGGAACATACGGAAAAGGACGTTATCCCCTGCTTTGAAACCGACGGGGAGAGTATGGATATTTATATTGCTTGTAAGTAGCGTATTTTGTTGTGCCCCTGATAGTGTGTGAGTGCTAAGAAGTGTAAGCTTAATGGAGGATAACTATGGAAAACTTAGAGTATATCAGACAGTTAGAACAGAGAATTTTAAAACTAGAACAATTCATAAATAATATCAATTTCGGCAAAAAAAATGATATCTATATTGTCAATTGCCCGATTGCTGCTATTAATATAGGAGAAGGCTGTAACCTGTCATTTAACGGCTCATCTGTCGGAAGCGTAATGCAGGGAGATATTGACGATGCTGAAAATAGAGTTGATGATTTAGAATGTAGAATAGAAGACATAAAATGCCTGATTAACGATGCAGAACAGCAAATAGAAGACATGAAAGAAAATACGGAAGATGATTGAGGCCTTGATTCATTTGCCGGGATCCTCTGCCCTACGTGCTTTCTTTGATTGTAAATGTGGCAGTAACATTTTTCGTTATCGACTGGCTGAACAAGGTGCTGCCTAAGACAGCACCTTCGGATGTTGTATTGTTATGATCTTTGGTGAGATTGCCGCCACAGGCGACTAGGAACATGCATGCGGCCAGAAACAGGGCGGTAAAGGATTTTAATGGATTTAACAGGATCCTCATCTATATGTAAAATTGGTGAATCCGGGTTCCTTTCTTTATTACTCCAGCATCCGCCCCATCTTTTCTCCCCACTCCTGGCGTTCAAAAAATCCGTCACATTCTTCGTCATAGTCCAATCCATCGGGATCGAACCAGGGGGAATATAATTCGTTGTAGGACAGCCACCGGGTGCCGGCAGCTTTTTTCAATAAGGTCTCATTTACTGTAAATTCTTTTTCTTCTACTGTTGCTTCAGAATCATATGTATCCTTTATCTTTGCCCGTTTCAGATATGTTTTTCCCAGTGGGTGGATCCCCTCTGGGCAGGATACCTTCACTTGAAAGGTGGTAAAGAAAAAGGGGGAGATCCATTTGTCCGGATCCTTTGCCCGGATATGATATACATTTCCTTCATGGGAGACGATTTCGGCGCCGGTTATGCTCTCGATGCTGTCTTCGCATTCAAGATAGATCTCCCAGCCGGCGATGGCATCTCCTTCGCTAAATTCTTCATTATTATCATCTTCTGATTCTTCTGAAGGTATGTAACCACAAGGAACGACATTGGTAAGTTCTGCAGTTGCTGTATAGCTGTCCTTTTCTTTCTTATCAAAGACAAAGAGGACGTCCATGCCGAAAACAGTGTCCGCAAGGAGATATTGATCCATTTTCCCATAACTTCCGCCGTATTCATCTTCTAACACGTTCCAGGTCTCATCTTCATTTGCTTCGCATTGTTTGTATAGTTTAATTTCTTTCAGTGCCGGTTTCTTTCCGTGGCAGATTCCAGTGAAAGCAATCTCCTTTGTTTCGCCCGCTTCAAGATCCAGATTCCCCGTTGTGGAACAAATCAACTGCCTCCATGCTTTTTTGTGGTCATCGTCCATGCAGTATTGCATTTCACTATATGTCTGGTTGTCTTCCAAGGCGGTTATTTCAAAGTTGGTATCCAGGCTGAGCTCCCATCCGGGTATTTTCTCACCGGAACGGTTTACGAGACGGATTTTTCCGGTCATGGCGTCGCCATTTGTTTCTAGATCCACCAGCTGGCAGTCGTATTTTTTGCCGGACAGAGCAGATAGTTCCTTTGAGAAAAAGCATAATTTAGGTCTATTGATCCTGCCTTGATAAGCCACTGTTATCTCAAAACTGGCTTTGAATTCGACCCATTCTTCATCCAGTCCGTCATCGGGAGAATATTGTGGGATTTCACCGCGTATGATATAACGCGTCCCCTCGTGGGAGAGGATGGTGGCACCGGATATTTCCTTGATCTCATCCGCCAGATCCAGATAAAGCTCCCAGTGGAACTGGGGGATTTCGCCGGTATCTTCTGCCTCTGCGCGGACGCTGACTTCGGCACGGTATTCCTGGGAATTGCTTTCTTTGACCGTAAATACAGCAGCATTTTGCTCTCCATAATCGTAGGGGGTTTTGGCTGTCATTTTTGTGGGAACAACAGATTCCGATATCGACTGGCCGGACACGGCGCTGCCCGAGACAGCACCTTCGGAGGCTGTGTTGTTATGATCGTTGGTGAGATTGCCCCCGCATGCGGTCAGGAACATACATGCAGTTAAAAACATAGCGGTAAAAGATCGTAATGGTTTCATTGGGTTCAGCCTCCTTGTATCATATCATCCAGCGTATTCATAGTTTCTCCAGCTCAGCCATGAGGACGTCCCTGGAAGAGATCGTCACCGCCTGGATTCCCAGTTTTCTGGCGGCTTCTGTGTTGGTGGGGCGGTCATCAAAAAAGATACATTCTGAGGGAGCCAGCCCATAGGTTTCCAGCAGGTGCAGATAAATGTCAGGGGAGGGTTTGGTCTTATGGATCTGCCAGGATACGACCATTCCGTCAATATCTTTCATAAAATCGGCATCAGCAGTATGTTTGCGGAACAGGTCTTCGGAATAATTGGACAGCAGATAGATGTGATAGCCTTTTTCTTTCAGCTGGTGAACCTTTTTCCACACATCTTTTCTTGGCACGTGCATGTATTCTCCGTGGTTCAGGAACCAGGAGATCTCATCTTTGTATTGTGGATATTTTTGTTCATAATCCTGGATGATATCTGCCCGGCACCGGATTCCAAGATCCAGTTCATCCCAAAGTGGATCTGCAAATATCGTTTCTCCGATGACAGATGCATCGGCTTTGGATAGTCCATAGTCTGTAAGCATTTCCAGCCAGCGGTATTCCAGAAGAACTTCCCCGACATCAAATATAATCGTTTGAATCATTGATTTTTCTCCCCTCTTGAGTTTTTTTGATGATATTATTTTACCACACTATTTTAGAAAATCAGAGGCTTTTCTTTTTTTTTTCACATTTTTATGCTACAATCGGTATGAAATGATAATCAGGAGTCTCCGGGCTCATTAAAATGGAGGAAACGATGAACAAAGGAAATAGTAAAAAAATAATAATTATCTGTATCGTGTGTGCTCTTCTTGGAGGAGTGCTGATAGGCGGTGTGGGTGTGATGATCTACAATGACCTGAGCCGTTCTGAGTCAAAGAAAGATGGGCAAACAGCGGATTCATCCCAGGGCACCGACGGCAGCACAGAGGCAGACCAGCTCAAGGATGGAGAAGCATATGATTTTGAAAAAGCCGGGTTTATGAAACTGGGAGAGTACAAGGGGCTGGAAGCAGAAGTTCAGCCGGAACAGGATGATATTTATTCTGGGATGTTTGCGGAAGCAGATGAAGTAAAATTAAAGGATGATGACGGAATTGTCAAGGATGGAGAACTGGTAAATATTGACTTTACTGCCAGCCTTAACGGGAAAGCTCTGGAAGAGGCTTCCGGAGAAGATATTTATGTTAGGATCGGAAAGGGTGAATATATTGATGATTTTGAAAAAGGAATCATAGGTATAAAAAAAGGAAAAGAGAAGACGGTGGACTGTACCTTTCCGAAAGATTATGACGATGAGGAACTGGCAGGAAAGAAGGTTCAGTTTTTGATCAAGGTAAATGCCAGATTCAGTGATAAGACTGCCCAGCAGCTTTCCAAGGGAGAATACAAGACTATTGACGACTACTATGAGTATGAAAAACAATTACAGTTGAAAGACAATCAGGAAAACAAGGGGGATCTGGTATGGGATTCCTTAAAGGAAGAAACGGAGATCACCACCGTTTCGGAAACCATGTTGTCCAGAACGACAGAGGATGTTACAAATATGTATAAAAATTTCGCTGAATTATCAGGGACGACCGTTGAAGAGCTTT
This sequence comes from Eubacterium sp., assembly GCA_022791495.1. Taxonomy (GTDB): domain Bacteria; phylum Bacillota; class Clostridia; order Lachnospirales; family Lachnospiraceae; genus Eubacterium_F. The sequence goes on along the minus strand of JAAVZE010000121.1, from coordinate 5,557 downwards.
TGGAGAGTTTTGGCATGGGAGAAGACGGCATCAGTGAAATTGCCCAGGATACGGTAGCAGATCAAATGATAGCGAAGACGATTGCAGCCAGAGAGGGGATTACGCTGGATGATGCCTATTATATGCAGACACTGCGTGAGCTGCTGGGATATGAGGAAGGTGATGATGAAAAAACCCTTGAAGAGCTGGAGAAGGAATACAAAGAAAATCAGGGCAGCCGTCCCAAAGATGATGTGTTAGTTGAGCGTGTCAGAGAGTATGTGGGAGAGCAGTCCAAAGAAATGTAATGTTGTCTGGGTGATGTGAGCAGATGAGGAGATAGTGTGAAAAATAATGCTGATGCGATTATTTTTCACACGGCTATTTGTGAGAAGAACCTTTGGTTCTTTGGAGCGCTCACAAATAAGCCTTGATGGCAGATGAGAAATCGCCTGCGCGAATTTCTCATCGCCCCGTCGCATACGCTCCGGAATGGAGATAAGATGTCTGAAAAATATGTTGTGGAACACTATAATTTTGAAGATAAGGCTGTCTATGAGCGGGCACAAAAAGAAGCCAGGCTGATCGGGACGATGCGCAAAAAATATAAGCTGTCCAACGGAAAGATTGCTTTGAAGGTGTATCAAAAGGCATTGGAAGAGGAAGTATTTATTACTGCAGTGGGGTATTCCTTTTTGAGAGAACTGCGTATCATCGTGTTAAAGACAAATGCGGCAGCAGCAGAAGAGCTTCCAGAGATACCCATTCGGGCCGGAGATGGCGCAGGTAAAAATCTTTCCAGCGAAGGCGCAGTGACAGCCGGTTATTCTCCCGGGCGGCTCCGGGAACTTTCCAGATATGAGCGCTTATATGAGGGACAGAGACTGTTAAATAAAAAGTTAAAATTTGTAGTGGTGGCGCTGGTGGTGCTGGTGGTCGCTATTATCGTAATTGATTTTAAAAGTGAGTATTCAGTGTTTACTTATTTTACCGATTATAAGGCGAAGATGGAAGAAGAACTGATTCATAAGTATGAGGGCTGGGAGAAAGAACTGAAGGCAAGAGAGGATGCGCTGGAGCAGAGTCCATAGATATTAAGGAAAGGAGACAGGCATTATGCTGGGGCAGAAAATACTCGTTGTGGACGATGAGAAGAGAATGCGGAAACTGGTAAAGGATTTTCTTGTAAGGGAAGACTTTACGGTACTGGAGGCCGGGGACGGGGAGGAGGCAGTGGATCTTTTTCTGGAGGAGAAGGATATCGCGCTGGTTATCCTGGACGTAATGATGCCGAAGATGGATGGCTGGCAGGTCTGCCGGGAGATCCGTCAGTACTCCAGAGTACCAATCATCATGCTCACGGCGAGAGGTTCTGAAAATGATGAGCTCCGGGGGTTTGAGCTGGGAGTGGATGAATATATTTCCAAGCCCTTTAGTCCGAAGATCCTGGTGGCGAGAGTGTTGGCGATCCTGCGGCGGTCCAATGCATCCGCAGAGGATGTGATTGAGTATGGTGGGATTTCCCTGAACCGTTCGGCTCATGAGGTCATTATAGACGGCGAAAAGGTGGATCTCAGTTTTAAGGAGTTTGAACTGCTGGCGTACTTCATGGAAAATAAGGATATTGCCCTGTCACGGGAGAGGATACTGAATCACGTGTGGGATTACGATTATTTTGGAGACGCCAGAACTATTGATACCCATGTTAAGAAACTTCGGAGCAAGATGGGAGACAAATGCGGGAAATATATTAAGACGATCTGGGGAATGGGATACAAATTTGAAATATAATGCTGCAAAAACATTAATACATTCAGAGGAATGGGATACTGTCCCATCTGACAGGCAGGAGAGGAGCTGATCTTTTTTATGAAACAGTCTCTTCGGACCAGACTGGTATTCATATCCGCGGGAATGCTTATTTTGAGCATCGTGATCTGCTGGATCATGAATCTGTTTCTGCTTCCGGGTTATTATGAGAGTTCCAAAATAAAACAGATGAATAATATATATTCCCAGGTAGAAGAGCTCTTTGAGGAGAAGGACTGGAACAATAGCACCACGGAGCAGCAGGTAGAGATGTATGATGCGGTGGATAAGATCAGTGCCAATATCGGGGTCAGTCTGTATATTATGGAGATCAAGGTAAGTGTTGACAGCGGGATGATTAGTGAAGTGACTTATCTTTATCCAAGTATGAGTGGGAGGATGCAGGAACTGAACCGCAGCCAGCTGAGTAAATATGTTCTTTTTAAGCAGCTGGGGGACATTTTTGATGACAATTACCAGCTTCTGAAAAAAACAGACAAATATGAGCTTTTTAAAGTGTATGATGAGAGGATGGATTCCAACTATATCGAGCTGGTGGGCGGCATCGAGGGGGATTACTGGATCTATGTCCGCTCCAACTATCAGAGTATTCGGGAAAGTGCAGCGATTTCCAACGAATTTTTAGCCTATGTCGGTGCCGCTGTGGTCATTCTCTGCATTTTGATCATGATCTATGTGAGCAACCGTTATACAAAGCCGGTTCTCGCCCTGGCTAGTCTGGCACAGAAGATGGAAGAGCTGAATTTCAATGTTCGCTACGAAGAAGACCGGAAAGATGAAATCGGAGTACTGGGGCACAGCATGAACTCTCTGTCGGATAAGCTGCAGGAAACTATATCTGAGCTAAAGACGGCTAACAATGAGCTTCAGCTGGATCTTCAACGGCGTTCCGAGCAGGAAGAGATGCGCAGGGAATTTCTGGCAAATGTATCCCATGAGTTAAAGACACCCATTGCCTTGATTCAAGGGTATGCCGAGGGGCTGCAGGAGAATGTAAATGATGATCCGGAGAGCCGTGAATTCTATTGTGAGGTGATCGTGGACGAAGCGGATAAAATGAACAAGATGGTGAAAAAACTCCTGAGCCTGAACCAGTTAGAATTTGGAAATGGTCAGGTACACCTGGAACATTTTGATGTACAGGAGATCATCAAGTCGGTCATCGCATCTTCGGATATCCTTTTTAAACAAAAAGACATCACCCTGTCCTTTCAGGAGGGAGAACCAGCCTATGTCTGGGCGGATGAATACATGACAGAAGAAGTCATTATGAATTATGTGAGCAATGCGGTAAATCATATTGATGGCGAGCGAATTATAGAGATTAAGATGTCCGAGGCAGAGGGAAAAGTTAGTATCAGCGTATTCAATACAGGAAAGAAGATCCCGGAGGAGGAACTGGATAAGATCTGGGGCAAATTTTACAAAGTTGACAAAGCGAGAACTCGTGAATATGGCGGAAATGGTATTGGACTTTCCATCGTAAAAGCGATTATGGAAGCCCACAATCAGGAGTATGGGGTGAGAAATTATGACAATGGGGTAGAATTTTGGTTTGAATTGGATGAAAAGGCGGAAAATTGATTGAAGTTTTTCTTGAAATGTGATAAGATATAGATACTAATATTGAAGACAGAGATTTCACAGGAGGGGAAGATGATCAACAGAAAATATATTCTTTCAGTTTGCCTTTGTCTGGTTATGCTTATGCTGGCAGGATGTGTTCAGGCGAGGGAACTGACAGAAGAAAAGCAGGATATTATTGCGGAGTATTCGGCAGGAATCGTACTACAGCATGCAGACAACTATAAAAAGAGGTTGGAAAAACAAGAGAATCCAGCGGCGCCTGAATCCTCCCAGCCGCCACAGGTAACAGCAGCACCGGAGAATACGAATACCCCAGAGCCGGTTCAGGCAGCAGAATCCGGGGAAGAGCCGGCATTAGCTCAGGTTTCCCTAAATGATCTGTATCAGGTTTCGGGGATGAGTGCCGAGTATGTGTCTTATAAGTCCTGCAGTAAATACACCAACCAGATTGTAGCCCATAAAGGGGAATGGCTTTATATCGTCAATTTCCGTGTGAGTAATTCTACGAAAAAGCCGCTGAAGGTGGACCTTTCAAAACGTGGGATAAAATATTTACTCAATGTGGATGGCAGCGAATATCAGGCACATCCTTCATTTTTAGAAAATGGAGGTATGAACTTTTTAAAAACGACGATTCCGTCAGGTGCATCGGAAAAAGCGGTGGTCGTCTTCCGTGTTCCGGAGAAAGCAAAAAATCCAGGATCTGCAGCTGTTACCGTCCGGGATGAAGGGAAATGTGAGACAGAGATTCATTTGAAATAACATTACTGCAAAAAAGGAAGGGTGACATGGATTTTAAAGAAAAATATAAAGAGAGAAAAAGAAGTTTGTTTTTTGGTTTGCCGTTATCATTTACTACATATACATTAACGGAAAAAAAGATCAACATAAAAAAAGGGTTATTGAAAACGGTAGAAGACGATACCCTTATGTATAAAGTTCAGGATGTGACATTGGTCAGAGGACTTTTTGAGCGGATATTCGGGCTGGGGACAGTCATCTGTTACTCCAGCGATGTGACAGATTCTAAACTGATGCTTACTCATATCCGCAATTCCTCCGAGGTGAAGGAATTTATTCTCCAGACAGCAGAGATGGAGAGACGTAAGGTACGTACGGTACATACGATGGGTCTGGATGCTTCCGAATATTCAGATTATGTAGAAACTGAGGATCTGCATTGATCTTGTAACTTTTTATCAGGAGACAGCACCCTGACAGATAGTTACAGATTTTCTATTTATAAAAGGAGGAGATTATTTTGGCTGAGGAAACATTTAATGATACGGGGATATTGTTAGAAAGTGGTACCAATGAATTAGAACTTTTAGAGTTTGTTGTGGGAAATCAGCATTACGGAATAAATGTTGCGAAGATTCGCGAGCTGTGTCCTTATCAGCCGCCAACCCCGGTGCCAAATGCCCATGAATATATTGAGGGGATATTCATGCCGCGTGACATGCTTATGACGGTGGTGGATCTCTCAAAGGCTCTGGGACTGCCGCCGACGGGAGATATGTCAGGAGACATGTACATAATTACGAATTTCAACCGTCTCCACACCGCATTTCATGTCCAAAAGGTTTTAGGTATTCACCGGGTTTCCTGGGAGGACATTGCCAAACCGGATTCCACGATCGCTGCTTCCGGAAAAGGTGTGGCTACTGGAATCGCCAAAGTGGCGGGAAAGATTATTATTGTTCTTGATTTTGAGAAGATTGTGGCTGAGATCAATCCGGAGACGGGACTTAAATTGTCAGAGGTCGAAAGTTTGGGAGAACGCTCCAGACGCGACTGCACCATTCTTCTGGCAGAGGATTCACCACTCTTGTTGGAAATGCTCAAAAAATGCCTGGTTCGTGCGGGCTATGACCATTTGATACCAACGACCAATGGACAGGACGCATGGAATACCCTTGATCGAATGATTAAAGACGGAGGTAAAGTGGGTGTGGACATTTCCTGTGTCATTACGGATATCGAGATGCCTCAGATGGATGGGCACCGGCTTGCTAAACTGATCAAGACAGATTCTAGATTTGAGGGGCTTCCTGTTGTGATTTTCTCATCTCTGGTAAATGAAGAAATGAAACGCAAGGGAGAGGCACTGGGTGTAGATGCACAGCTGTCAAAACCTGAGATTGGAAGACTAGTAAGACAG
>JAAVZE010000151.1 GCA_022791495.1 Eubacterium sp. | reverse complement strand
TAAAAAGGAGACAATTATGCCATATAGTAAATCAAAAACTGAATATAACATTCAATATGCAAAAAAAAATATTAAGCGTATCCCTCTGGATGTCCAAAAAGAAAAGTATGAAGAAATTAAATCTGCTGCATTAGCAATAGGCGAAACCATTAACGGATATATTAAAAAGGCTATTGATAATAGATTATCTAATACCTCCAATTCTCTTAATACCCAACAAAGAGAATCTCAGGCAGCAGAACCCAAAGCAACAGAAATACAAACAGCTCATCAGGAACCACCAGTAACAGAAAGTGAAAAACCTCGTACACCTCAAAAGAAACCTGAAAGAAAGTTTAAACCCTTTACAGAGTCCGATGCTAAAAAAAATTGACATGGCAAGGCTCCCAAAAGATATCAAATATCAAATGGATATTATAGAGGTTTATGGAAGAGATGTTCTTGCTTCACTTCTGGATAAAGCAAGAAAGGAAAATAAGGAAAGCTAAAAATTTTTGGCAGAATATTTAGAGAATATGCAATTTGATAGTGGGGGTTACATAGATGTGGCCCCACTATCTTTTTAATATTCAACCTTTTTCCACAGTGCAACGTTCGTTTTGTGTGCAGAGAATTTTACAAGCGTACTTTCGGGTACGGTGGTTTTATAGTATAATGTTTGCTGTATATTTTTGAACCTGTACTTTTAAGTACGGTTTGGAAGTCTCATATACAGACTGTAAAATTTACGATTTGCAATGTTGCATTTTTCCTTAGTATTCCTTAGTCAGCGTTCGCTTTTACCCTAACATTTCCAAATGCAATGTTGCTTTTCATCTTAGGGTTTCTTAAACTCTAACATTCGCTTTTACCTTAACATTTCTTAACCTTTTTCAAGTGCAACGTTCGCTTTTATGTTAGCATTTGTTAGCATTCAGCATTGCATTTTATCCGAGTATTTCCGAGTATTCTGCTGCCCTCTGTGATTACAAAAGCCCTAGATTTTCCATGATTTTCAATACTATACTGGATGCAGCCTTTTTTAGGGATGCCTTTTTTCTCTTGCTTCGCTCTTGGTTCACATTGATTTTAAGGTGTGCAACGTTCGCTTTTTGTGTGCATCCTTTTTTCAATTTTGTGTGCACACTTTTTAGATGCAGGCAGCAGGGAACCAAATACAACTTATCTTTAGCCAGAAAATGGCAGCAGGGAGAAGCTCTCCGCCTGCCCCTGCTGCCGTTTATTTAATGATTATGTACACTCTCTTATATGTGCCTTTTTCAGTCTTTGGATATCTGATTGAAACTCCCAGTGGTTTCAACTGTGTAACTATCTTTTCAAGCTCCTGCGGGGTTTCATAGGATATCTTAATCTTTACCATGCTTTATCTCCTGTATTTTTGCAATACCGCGTAACTCTGCCAGAAGATTGTTTGCGTCATCATTATTTTCTTCCAGACCATTCAATATCTCATAAAGTGCTGAACTAAGTCTTTCATCTTCTGACATTGATTCTGCTTCGTTTTCCTGAATGATATCAATTAAAGCAGTCAGCCTTTCATATCTGAAAGCAATTGTTTCTAAATCATCACAAACTTCATCTACTGCTCTCATGATTCACCCTCCTTATTGTGAAGCCTGTTTTCTGTTTCCTTAATTTTATTGATTGACCAAAAAATATAGTCAATAGCGATATCATTTCTTCTTGAGCCCTGCTCCTTTGAGTACTTCAAATAGTCATCTTCCAACTCAAAATAATAATCAATATTATCACTCAATACCTGTCTTGCCATTTTTAGATTATATTCCAGCGTGTTAATCAGGTCATAAAGTTCTAAAATTTCCTCTTCCTGTTCTATAATTTTATTGTTCAGTTCTGTTCTGGAAGGTTCGTTTATCTCCTCGCAAAACTTTTTTACAGTTTCCATGAATTTCTTCTTTCCTTTCCGCTGGAACCATGATAAAATACAAATGGTTATTTGTATATGGCTCTAGCTATATATTTGGTCCTTTAGATAAGTTGCAGCTTATCTAAAGGCATTTTTTTATTTACTGGTTTCTATCTGCTTTCTGCTACCCTGCATAAGCTTTTTGACATCTTCCGGCATCCTTGACAGCTCTTTCTGTCTTTCTACTGCTGCCCTGTATGACCTTGTAAAATTACTCTGAATGACTGTACTTACTTCCTGTGAGTTAAGCTTCGCCCATTCAACTAGATTTTCAGGTGTTACTACAACACTTTTCACCAGTTCTGGTAAAAGGTCAAATTCTTCTCTTGCATGATAATTTGAATTTCTGATTGCTTTCTGTACTGCTGCCCATGCTTCCATATCAGACATGATTGTAATATCACCGGAAATTCTTGCTATCAGTTCCTTTATCTGCCCCGGAACTGGTGGGAATCCCTTTGTATCACTTACAATAAATGCTTTTAATGCAATACTTACATTGTTGTAGCTGTCTTCTGCAAAGCAGGCCTGCCATAACTCAACCATACTGTCAGCTACCGTTTTTGTCATACTGCTGTAATGCTTGGGATAAGCAGCACATAAAACAGATGTAATTTTAAGTGTTTCTGCCCTGTTCATTTTTTGCCTTTTCCTCCTCTTTCTAAAGCATATCCAGTTACCAGAGGCGAACACTACTCTCGGATTTGGCCTCCTTTTCCTCCTCTTCCTGAAGCATGTCAAAAAATATATTTCCAGT
>JAAVZE010000169.1 GCA_022791495.1 Eubacterium sp. | reverse complement strand
GAGCGGTGCGAGAATGTGAAGGATGTGGCTCTCTATATAGAAAAAATCGACGAAATGATTGAGCGAAAACGGAGATTATTTATGGATTTGTAAGAGTTTTCCCATTCACTCAAAGTACAAAAATGGTGAAAGTACATCAAAAGTACATCAAATTTTTACTTGATAGTACAGAATAATACGCAATAAATATGAAAACCCGAATATGTGCCTTAAAGGACAATCTTATTCTAACGAATAGGACTGTCCTTTTTTGGTATAGTCGAACAATAATTTTAATTAAAGGAGGTCATGAATAACACAGCGTTAAGAGCAGACCAAGACCCCCACAGAATTAGCATATGCAGAAGTTATCTGCTACAACAGGAAGAATCTTGAAAGGGAGCTTCAAAACGAGAGCCGACAGCGTAACAGGCAGCAGAAAAAAACGAAGCAGAGGGAGGAAGAAATTTAATGGAAATTTGATAGAAATATGAGTGTGATTTTGGTATTATTTATAAGTTGAAAAATTTAGTATAGATTAGGAGAAATAAGAATATGAGTTATAATTTGGGAAGAGATGAAATATTTTGGCGAATTGGGCATGAGGATTCAGAGCAGTTAATAGATGATATTAGAAAATTAAAATCTGTTAATTTTTCTGATGAAACTGGACGGACTTATCTCCATGTGGCTTGCAGTGCCCGCAATTTGAAAGCAGCGAAACTGCTATTGGAAAAAGGAGCTGATCCAAATTGTAAGGACAAAAGGGGCGGTATGCCAATAATGGATGCTATTGGTCAATTACATGAAACAAATACTGATTTTTTAAGATTATTTCTTCAACACGGATTAGATTTAAGTATAAAATTACATGATATGACATTAAAAGAAACGATTGAATCTTTTGAAGATGATGCGTTAAATGCTGTTATCAAGGAGTTTGAACAATGAATCAGACCAGCATACAGGGAAAAGCCGCGGATGAAATACCACAAAAATCCATGCAGTTGTGGATGGTCTGGGAAATCCCATCTACTTCTAGCTTTCAAAAGGGAATATAAATGATAACGTTCTTGCCATAGATATTCTGTCCCGTGTGAATCTGGAAGGAGCAAATGTTCTGGGGGATAAGGCTTATGGGACATCTGAAATACGAAAATATATAGCTGACATAAATGCTACATATACAATCCCGCCAAAAACAAACACATGAGAGCTATGACCTTGTGACTGGTGGGTTTATAACGAGCGCCACTTGGTAGAGTGTTTTTTAATAAACTCAAACATTTTCGAAGAATTGCTACACGTTATGATAAACTGGCAGCTTCATATCTGGCATTTATTTATGTTGCAGCAATCTTTCTTTTGTCTAAATAGTACATAAAGAATGAGTTTTCAGACACACCCTAAACAATCAATACGACAATCAAAAAAGCAACACAGCGTCAAAGCGTATAGAAATCAGTCTATGCGTTCTGTTTTTATGTAAAGCAGCGGGGAATATCAGGATGCTTCTTAATATCAAAGAAAGGAAATCAAAGACTTACAACATAAGGTAAAGCTGGAATTTCCCAAAAGAAAAAATAGTGGGAATTTTTTTAAACACAGGGCATACGGGAAAAGCTGTATGTCCTTAGT
>JAAVZE010000195.1 GCA_022791495.1 Eubacterium sp. | reverse complement strand
GCTTCTGTTTCCTCTACAAGCAATCTTTTTCCTTTTCCGCTTTGCTTCCTGTATCTGTAGCTTAACTCTTCCGCTGTTTTCTTCATTTTGGACAAACTCATACCTTCTGTCTGTTTTTCAATTGCTGTTCTTAACTCAAAAGGAAGCTCCATATTTTTATCCTTTCTATCCATAATCATATTATTTTGGATAACTATTTTATATATTTTTATTCTTTCCCTGTCTGATTCTTTCTGTTAATGTTTCAAAAAACCGACCAGAGAAAACACAAGAAACATTGTAAGATTTGCAAGTACAATTCCTGCTCCAGTAGGAATTTCATAGAGATAAGATACCGTCATTCCAAAGAAAAAACAAATCAAAGAAATAATCACAGAAGAAAAAATAACTGCTTTAAAGCATTTAAATACTCTCATAGAGGTAAGTGCCGGAAATATAATCAAACTAGAAATCAGCAATGTTCCCATAATCCTCATACCAATTACAATAATCACCGCTGTCAGTATTGACAACAAGGTTTTATAAAGATTTACCTTTATTCCCGTCGCTTTTGCAAAAGCCTCATCAAACGTAATTGCAAAAATTCTGTGATAACACAAAAGAAACAAAAAAAGTACCAGTATACTCATGGTAATACAAACAACAACATCATCTTTGCTGATTGCAAGAACACTTCCAAACATATAGCTGTTTAAATCAATATTTGTACCGTTTGAAAGGGAATTAACCGTAATACCTATTGCAATAGAACTGCTTGAGATAAGCCCTATCGCGGCATCTCCCTTTATTTTACTGTTTTCACTGATTCGAAGTAGCAGGATTGCAGCAATAATCACAATAGGAATCGCCAGTGTAAGTGGTGCTGTATTACATGCCAACCCAACTGCCATAGCACCAAACCCCACATGTGAAAGTCCGTCTCCAATCATAGAATATCTCTTTAATACAAGTGTTACTCCAAGAAGAGAAGCACACAATGCAACCAGCCCTCCTACAATCATTCCTCTCATCAGAAAGGAATAGGAAAACATTTCCGATATACCTGAAAAAAAATTCATGCTCTTACATCCTTTCCATATTCTGACTTTAGAAATCTGTCTACAGCACCAAAAAAATAATCTTCTTTTCTAAGACAGAGAATTTTATTAGAATACCTGACTGCATTCTCCAAATCATGTGTTACCATAACAATCGTTATCTTCATCTCTTTGTTTAGCTTTTGAATCAGTTCATATAAATCCTTTATTGCTACAGGATCAAGTCCTGTAACGGGCTCGTCCAGAAATATAATTTTATCTGTGGCACACAAAGACCTTGCCAGAAGAACTCTCTGTTTCTGTCCCCCTGATAAATCTGCAAAAGATTGATGCAAAAGTGGAGTCATACCAAGTTTTTCCAGATTTGCCTTAGCTTTATTTTTTTCCTTTATCCTGAAAAATGGAAAAAATCCCAGACTGTTCAAGCATCCGGATAAAACCACCTCAAATACAGAAGCGGGAAAATCTTTCTGCATGGGATTCTGCTGTGAAAGATAGCCGATATTTTCTCTCTTTAAGCCTTCACCAAACCGGATTTCTCCCGACTTTATATGAATCAGTCCCAATATC
>JAAVZE010000120.1 GCA_022791495.1 Eubacterium sp. | reverse complement strand
TGCTCAAAAGCTGAGATAGGTGATACATAAATTAACCTCCTACCATCTGAAATACGGTGTATTCAGATGGTCTGTTAAAGTTACCCTTTTTTACATTCAAAAATATAAAAAAACTCTTGACTATTTATAGTTTGTCACCTCCAAATAAACTTATACCTACATTATACTTCGTTTATCCGAAGAATACAAGGATATAAATATGAACTTTCCCAGCTTATAACAGGAGATTACATACCCTATATCAAGAGATTTCAGACCGTTCAATAAATTACTCCCCGAAATAGAAAAGCGGCAGAGATTTTTTCCTGCCGCCTTTATCTGTTTATGCGAAAATGATTTCCTCATTCACAATCTCCCTCGCACACGCCCTTATGTTATTCATTCTTCCAAGCCATTCTAAGGCGTTTTCCGCCTTTAGCCGTTCGTAATACCCTGTGCCTGTTTCATCTGCTCTGTGAGCGCTTCAAATCGTTCCTGTGCCTGCCTGTCGATGCCGGCAAGGTATGTGTTCAGTTTGCCGCTTGTAAGGAGATTAGCATATGTAACTCTGTGGTATTCTTTTAGATACCGCAAGTGCCGCTGTCCCCATACACCGCAAGGCTTCTGTTCTTCTTCGGGAAGTGATAGGCAGGGGATAAGATAATCCCCTTGCCGTACATAAGTGCCGCCCATTTCTTCAAATATTGTCTTTGCCATTTTTAATCCTCCTGCACAATGATTTTGAATTTCTTTTTCTTAGTGTTAGTAACTTTGAGCAGTATTTCATCAACAGCATCGGTGTATCTTCCATTAGCTATCAGCTTGTTTCTCAGATGATTCAAGCTGTCAATGATAATTCTCCGTTCATAATCATAAATCGCTATATAATATTTTTGATTTCGCATTTCTGCAGACCTCCTTTGCCTACATTGTAGAAAAAGAAGTTTTGCTTTGCGAATGTGCGATTAATATTTTTTCAAAAAAAGACAGCGTAAAAGCATTCCTGCTTCTGTGCTGTCTTTTGCCTTTGCTATCGCCCGTAGAAGTTATTTACTGATGTTTTCAAATTACCTCCCTATGTGGTAACAGCTTTTGGGGTTTCTGTTTTTTATGTGTTTATCTGTATGCTTATTAATATGGCTTTAGATATTCGTGTCGAATTAATACTTGACAGATATATCGTTCTATGTTAAGTTTTAAATTACTATAAGGTGTGATAATTTAAATTTAAAACATTGTATTTATATGTTTATTTTTATTTATGCAAGTGAATACTGATAAACATTTGAAAACAAAGAATTAAATTTAAGCTATTATGTCTGAACGGACAAGTGTTGCTTTCATATAGCAGCACTTGTTTTGGCAGGCTTTTATTATGCCTTTTAGTAAAAAATATACTAGGAGGTATTTTTTATGGAAGAAAAAGATCTTATCTTTATTCAGGATCAAATTGCCTATAATTTTAATAATCTGGATCTGCTTCAACAGGCATTTGTAAGGCGCTCTTATGCAAAGGAAAATGGCGGAGAGGACAATGAGGTTCTGGAATTTATAGGAGACAAAGTTCTTGATTTTATTGTTGTTAAGTTTCTTACTGAGGAATACGGATATTTTCTAAGCGAATGCGATGATTTTGATAAGAATGAAGAGTTTGACGAGTTTGCTACAGAATATAATGAAAACAGACTAACTGAGATCAAAAAGAAGTTAGTCCAGAAAAAAACGCTGGCAAGCAGAATTGATATGCTTGGTCTTGCTGAATATCTGATTATGGGAAAAGGTGATATCAAAAACGGTGTTAATGAGGAAGCCTCTGTAAAGGAAGACCTATTTGAAGCGATCCTCGGTGCAGTGGCCCTGGATTCCCAATGGAATATTTCTGAGCTTCAGGATGTTGTGGATATCATGCTTTCCCCGGACAGTATTTTGACAGATAATGCAGACCTGGATTATGTGGGGCTGATACAGGACTGGACTTGTAAAAATATTGGAACCATCCCTTTATATCACTTTGAAAAATATTATCGATGTTCTTATAGAAGTAATCTGGTTTTTGAAAACAATAGAATTGATGAAAAACAATTTCACTGCATTCTAACAATTGATGATAATTTACCTGAATTTGTTGGGGATGGAGTTTCTAAGAGCGAAGCGCGGAAAGCAGTCTGTAAAGCAGCATATGATTATTTGGAAGAGAATGATCTGACAAACTCAATTAGAAATGAAATAAGAAATCCCAATAAAGCGGAAGCCATTAATCAGTTAGAAACATTGGCAAGACGCGGATATTTTTCGATTCCTACATATAAATTCTATCAGGAATACGATAAAAATGGGAATCCTATTTGGAAATGTCGGTGTTTTATTGTTGAAAAGAAAAAGAGTTTTTTGTCAAGGTCCTCATCTAAAAAAGAAGCAAAAAAATCTTCTGCGTATAGAATGTTAAAATATCTTTTAGAAGAGGATGGAATATGAAATGTGATAAATGGACGTTACCAATGAACCGGGCGGTACGATCTGTTAGAAAAAACGGCGGTTTGGTTTTTTCCAAACCGCCGTTGAGCATCTTCCCATTTCATTTAAACAATAGCTAATATTTTTTTACCTTGAAAAACAACTATTTTCTGTAAGAATTGTCGAATTGATAACCATACTCTGAATAATCAAAAGCTGCCATCGCTTTTTCCATTTTTTCTTCTACTCTGCAGTTCTGGCTTTTAAGATCGGAGAGGCCGTGTTCAACTCGGTGGGTTATTTTTCTTCTGATATATAATGTGGGGTTTCATAGTCTAAAATATTTTAAAAATGAAATTTGTAGATTGTTTTGTTAAAGGGCATAGTTTAATGCGTTTCATGGAATAACAGACAGAAGAATAATGAACATGGCATATACTGGACCGAAGCTGGATAATGGATTCTGCCCGATTTGACGGGGATGTCGTGGAGGAAAGGAAACTCTTTTATGTAGCGGTCACACGGGTAAAGATACAGGAATCTATCAATAAAGAGCAGTTAAAAATTTATGCACTGGGCTATCAGGAATTAACGGGAATAATAGCAAATTAGATGGAGGTCTATCAGTTGGATTCTGAGAATAGTGTCAGGGAACGTATCACGGACAGTATGATGGAGAAAGTGCGGACAGACATAAAAGACCCGGCAGCATATGGGAGAAAACTAAAACAGCGCTTGAAGGAAGAGGGAAATGAAACCGTGACAAATTGTCACGGTTTGAAAATGACCGCAACAGATGGCAAGAAAAGAATTACCGATGTTGCGACGACAGAATAGCTTTTGCATCCATTTGCACAGACATTCTAACCTTCTGAATCTTACAAAATCGTAAGCAGACGTAAGCTAAATCTATGGAAGCAGAAATAAATCTATTTTATAATAACTTCAGATTAAACGGAAAGGAGAAAAAGAATTGAAAGGAAAAATATTTGTTATTATTGCAGCCGTGCTGGTTTTAGGAGTGTGTTTGGCTGGCTGTGGAAGCAAGGATAAACCTACTATATAAAATAGTATTTGCAGATTTGAGGTGTTGAAACGGAGGGAAAGGGGAAAAAATTGAGTGAAACAGCGGATCAGCGCACTGGCATTTTTCACCCGGATATAGTACAATAGTCATTGGAAGTGAGGTCTGATTATCAATGAGAGATTTTTCAGATATTGAATTAAAAGAGCTGTTGGAAAATGATTCCCCGGAAACCGCTTCTGATCTGGCAGCCGAAGCGGATGCCCTCCGTCGGCAGTATTACAGTGATGAGGTATATATCCGGGGACTGATTGAGTTTTCTAATTATTGTAAGAATAATTGTTATTATTGCGGGATCCGCGGAGGCAATACAGGGGCTGTGCGGTACCGCCTTGCGAAAGAAGAAATCCTGTCCTGCTGTCAGGAAGGATATGATCTGGGATTCCGTACTTTTGTGCTGCAGAGTGGAGAAGATCCCTATTTTTCTGATGAAAAAATATGTGGGATCGTGGCGGCGATCCGGCATGAGTACCCAGATTGTGCGATCACCTTGTCCATTGGTGAAAAAACCAGGGAGAGTTATCAGGCATATTTTGATGCCGGTGCCAACCGGTATCTGCTCCGGCATGAGACAGCTTCAGAAGAGCATTACGGGAAGCTCCATCCGAAGGAGATGAGTGCATCGGAACGAAAGCGCTGTTTATTTGACCTGAAAGAGATTGGTTATCAGGTAGGGTCTGGATTTATGGTGGGATCGCCTTTTCAGACTACGGAACATCTCATCCAGGATCTGCGTTTTCTGCAGGAACTTGAGCCGGATATGATTGGCATCGGTCCCTATATCAGCCACGGTGAGACGCCCTTTGCCGGCTGTGTCAACGGAACCCTTTCCCAGACTCTTCGTCTGGTCTCTATACTGAGGTTAATGTTTCCTTATGCACTTATCCCTGCTACGACAGCGCTGGGAACGATTCACCCCAGGGGGCGTGAATGGGGACTGCAGGCGGGTGCCAATGTGGTTATGCCGAATCTGTCACCCATGAGGGTGCGGAAACTTTACGATCTGTATGAAAATAAGATATCCACCGGTGAAGAGGCTGCCCAGAGTGTTGACCTTCTAAAAAAGCAGGTGGTGTCCGCCGGATACCGGGTGGTGGAAGCGAGAGGAGATGTAAAGCGGGACAAGTGATCCCCTAAATTACTTGATGGTATCTCTGCTATGAATAATTTTCCCAAATGCGTAGAAACTATAGTTAAATTCTGCCGTCCGGTGCAGGAGGGGCAGAGAAAACGCAAGGAGGGAAATCGATGCAAAAAGAAGCAAAATTTTATATGTGTGAGGACTGCAGTTCCATTATGGAGTTGGTCGAAGGAAAGGGCGCTGGTGACTGCTGCAGTGTGAAACTGACAGAAATTCATCCTAATACCAGTGAAGGCGCCGGAGAAAAACATATTCCAGAGGTGGAAGTTCAGGGAAATGCTGTGACGGTCAGAGTCGGCAGTGTTCTTCATCCGATGGTGAAAGAGCATTATATCGGCTGGGTAGCAGTGCATACGAATCATGGAATGTACCGCAGGAATTTTGAGGCAGGAAGAGAGCCAGAAACAAAATTTCTCCTGGAAGAGGATGAGACCATCTCGGCTGTGTATGCCTACTGTAATGAGCATGGGCTGTGGGAGAGGTCATTTAAGTAAATGAGGGTAGCTCGATGGCGGCAATTTGAAACAGGGTTCAAATTGCCGCCGTCGAGCTAAATAAATGTGAGAAAAGCCGTCCGGGAAACCGGGCGGCTTTTCTGCGGTAAATCTTATCATATTATGCACTACTTTGTGTTCTTTCGTCCGGCGATATAGTCTTTGATCGCCTGAAAACTATCTTTGCTGATATAATGTTCCATCCGGCAGGCATCTTCGGCGGCGGTTTTGGCGTCTACTCCCAGCTCAGTCAGCCAGGAGGACAAAAATTCATGGCGTTCATAGATCATTTCTGCCACTTCTTTTCCTTTCTCCGTAAGATAAATAAATCCCGCTTTTGTCACCGTTATATAATCATTTTCACGCAGCTGCTTCATGGCTACGCTGACGCTGGATTTTTTAAATCCCATGTCCTCTGCGATATCCACTGAGCGGACTACAGGAAGTTTCCTGCTCAGTATAAGTATTGTCTCCAGATAATTTTCAGATGACTCATTTAACGTCATAAGTATCTCCCCCATAACCTGCCCGGTATATTCGGGTGTTGTAAGTATTGTTTATAAGTATAACATATTAAAAAAATGAAATCAATAAAGTGAATTTAGGAACTGTTCAAAAAGTTGTTGACATCTAATTTGAGTTAGTATATACTAACAGTTGTAAGATATGAATAATTTCGATTGGAAGTGATGATATGCCATTATCTATGTTTTGTTCCGGGGAGTCTGGGATGATCCACCGGATTTCCGGCAGGGATGACACAAAACGTTTTTTGAAAAACCTTGGTTTTGTGGAAGGTAGTTCTGTCACGGTGATCAACAGGGTGGAAGGTAATATGATTGTCAGTGTGATGGATTCCAGGATTGCCATTGGAAAAAATATGGCGAATAAAATTATGGTGGAAAGGAATTGAGGCTATGCAGACATTGAGAGAAATTCCCTGCGGTGCCACGGTTAAAGTGACACGGCTGATAGGGGAAGGCAGTGTAAAAAGACGTATTATGGACATGGGAATCACGAAAGGGACCAGTATATTCGTGAGAAAGACAGCACCCCTTGGTGATCCGGTGGAGGTTACGGTGCGGGGGTATGAGCTGTCTCTGCGAAAAGCAGATGCAGAAATGATAGTAGTGGATGGTGTCAATTAAAGAAAGGAAACAAAATTATGTCTATAAAAATAGCTTTGGCCGGCAACCCAAACTGTGGGAAAACCACATTATTCAACGCGCTGACGGGGTCCAATCAGTTTGTTGGCAACTGGCCGGGAGTAACGGTAGAGAAGAAAGAAGGAAAATTAAAAAATCACAGGGAAGTGGTGATCACAGACCTTCCGGGTATTTATTCCCTGTCACCATATACTTTAGAAGAAGTTGTGGCGAGAAATTACCTTATAAACGAAAAACCGGATGCGATTATCAACATTGTAGATGGTACCAATCTGGAGAGAAACCTGTATCTTTCCACTCAGATTATGGAGCTGGGGATCCCAGTGGTGATCGCAGTGAATATGATGGACGCCGTGGAAAAACGGGGAGATAGTATCGATATGACACAGCTGGGAGAAAAACTGGGCTGTGAGGTGGTGGGAATCTCTGCCTTGAAAGGCACTGGCATAAGTAAGGCAGCAGAAAAAGCAGTGGCTGCCGCGAGAGGAAAAAAAATATTTTATCCATCACATTCCTTCTGTGAGGCGGTGGAAGAAGTGATTACTCAGGCGGAAGAGATGATTCCGGAGGCAGAGGAGGCACAGAAACGTTTTCTGGCGATCCGGCTTTTGGAGAGGGATAAAAAAATTGGTGACCTTATGAAAAATCCGCCGGATGTATCCGAATTGTCGGAACGGCTGGAAGTGAAATTTGAAGATGACGTGGAAAGCATTATTACCAACGAGAGATACGAGTACATATCCGGGATCACTGGGGACTGTATCCAGAAGGCGAACCGTGAGAAGTTGACACTTACGGATAGAATTGATAAAATTGTCACAAATCGAATCCTGGCATTACCGATTTTTGCAGTTGTGATGATTATTGTATACTATATATCGGTGACATCTGTAGGAACCCTGGCAACAGACTGGACCAATGATGGTCTTTTTGGAGACGGATGGTATTTGTTCGGAATGGGAAGGTCAGATCTGGATGATGCTACGGATGACTGGGCAAAAGAAACGTTGTTTGAAAATGAACAGATCAAAGCGGTGATCGATGCCGCGGCTGTGGACACAGAGGTAATCGGTGCGGAAGAGCTTCAGGCGGCTTTTGAGGATAGGGATTTTGGAGGATTTGAGGAAGCTTATAGCACTTATGGAGCCGATCTGGAAGAAAAAGGATATGATCTGGGTGGCATGATGGAGGCTCAGAATGTATTTGTGGAGGATGAATGGATCGATCAGCCGGATCCTGCTGAGTATGGGATCTGGGTGCCGGGAATACCGGTTCTGGCGGAACGTGGACTTGAAGCTATCGGCTGTGCGGATTGGCTCAGTGGACTTCTGATAGAGGGGATCATTGGCGGCGTTGGTGCTGTTCTTGGTTTTGTACCACAGATGCTTGTATTGTTTATCTTTCTGGCATTTCTGGAATCCTGTGGTTATATGGCCCGGGTGGCATTTATCATGGATCGTATTTTCCGCCGGTTCGGGCTTTCGGGAAAATCCTTTATTCCCATGTTGATCGGAACCGGTTGTGGTGTGCCGGGAATCATGGCATCCCGTACCATTGAGAGTGACCGCGACCGCAAAATGACGATCATGACGACCACATTTATTCCCTGTGGGGCGAAACTGCCAATCATTGCCCTGATCACCAGCGCGTTGTTTGGTGGTGCCGGATGGGTGGCGCCAAGCGCTTATTTTCTTGGAATCGCTGCCATCATCGTTTCTGGAATTATTTTAAAGAAGACAAAGCTGTTTGCCGGAGATGCTGCCCCTTTTGTTATGGAGCTGCCGGAATACCATCTGCCGACAGTGGGCACTGTTCTCAGAAGCATGTGGGAGAGGGGATGGTCCTTTATTAAAAAGGCGGGAACAATTATTTTGCTTTCTTCCATCATTATCTGGATGGGGTCGGTATTTGGCTGGACCGATGGAGTCTTTGGTTTCAATGTGGATCTGGAGCTGGCAGACAGTGTTCTCGGACATATTGGCGATGTGATTAAGTGGGTATTTGCACCTTTAGGATTTGGAGAGTCTGCTGCGGCAGTTGCCACTGTGATGGGACTTGTGGCAAAGGAGGAAGTTGTGGGAGTGTTTGGAGTGCTGGACTTCGAGGGAATGACCCAGATCGCCGGATATTCGTTTTTGGTATTCAACCTCCTGTGCGCCCCGTGTTTTGCTGCGATGGGTGCCATCAAGCGTGAAATGAACAACATCAGGTGGTTCTGGTTTGCCATAGGATATCAGTGTGTATTTGCCTATGTGGCAGCGCTGATGATATATCAGTTTGGCTCTCTTCTTATCTCAGGCACATTTGGAATCGGAACGATTGTGGCGGCAGCACTGCTACTTGCTCTTCTGTATCTGCTGTTTCGTCCGGTACGAAGAGAGCCTTTGACACTTCATGGAAAGGGGAATGCGGTATGGGCACAGCGATAGTATTTAGTGTTGTTGTGATCGGAGTCATACTTGCTCTTCTGTATCTGCTGCTTCGTCCGGTACGAAGAGAGTCTTTGACACTTCATGGAAAGGGGAATGCGGTATGGGCACAGCGATAGTATTTAGTGTTGTTGTGATCGGAGTCATACTTGCTGTGAGAAGTATGGTCCGGGATAAAAAGCAGGGAAAATCCCTGCAGTGTGGCTGCGACTGCAAAAACTGCAGTGGCGGCTGCCACTGATTAGGGAAGTGGAATATCGATAAAGAAATAGCAAAAAAATTGTCTTTCAGAGGAAAAGAAAAAAGAATTGAAAGAGTTTAGTGACGCTCTGAAATAGCATTACATAATTTTTTATGGACATGCTTTTCGACTTTAATCTGGTATAATTTTGAAAGAAATGGACATACTTTTCCCAAAGAAACCTAAAAGGTTTTGGTTCGTCCGATATTGCCGTCGGGCGGGAAGGGAGAAGCTTATGAGCAGAAAGATAAAGATTATGATATCTGTGGTCTGTACACTCTGGATCGTGGTGTTTGCCCAGATTATTTTGACGAAGGCATATGTAAACAGAAATGATATGACTCAGGCATTTGCAAGAAATCAGCTTGCTATCGCGGCGCAGAGCGGGGAGCTTCCCGAGATCTGCCAGGAGGGCGGCTGGATCATGGGTAAACTGCCCGGAAGGCTGTCCACGGAGGAGAAACAGAGAATGGCACAGAGTTTGTTCGGCTACGAGGGCGGAGGAAGTATCATGGAACAGGAGACGAAGGGATACTATGTTGCCTACGGCTATACCAATGGCATCAATATGGTACGGCGGGTGAATGGAAAAATGATCAATATGAACGTGGCTATCACTTATGATGAAAATGAGGATAAGAGTATTGTGTATTTCGGGGTGCCGATACTAAATCAGGATTTCTAGGTGGGGCTGCCAGTCGGAAAATGTGTAGATTTTGTGAACTCTCAAAAAAAGCTTGCCCTGGAGCCGGCTATAGATGTTATGATAGGGGGAGCAGCCAGGCGGTATAATTCCGAAACCGAATTCCAATTCGCGCCGCCGGGCTAAAAAAATAATGGAGGTTCACTCAAATGAGGATCTTGTTTTATCTGATGCCGGCAGTCGTCTTTATCCCTGTGGGGATTTATCTGTACCATTTTATGAAACGGCTCTTGTCCCTGTTTCGCATAAAACGGAGTAAAAGAGCGGATAAGATCATATCCGTGGTCTTTGCTGTGGCATGCGCAGCGGCAGGCTGGCGGGTTTATGATGTGGGTTCTGTGGCAGTGCTTTATTTTGTAGGGTGTTCGCTGCTGCTGGATGGAGTTCACCGGTTTCTTAAAAGGTATTTAAAAGAAAACAGAGGGGTGCGGATATGGAATGTGATCCATAAGAGTGGGATCATTCCCCTTTTGGTTGTCAGCGTCCTGTTTACCTATGGTTATGTCAATATCCATCAGGTGAGAGAGACCGCTTATACACTGCATTCAGACAAAATATCGGGAGAAGGGCTGAGGATTGCCCAGATCTCAGATTTACATATGGGAACGACGATGGGAGTGGAGGAGCTTCGTGGATATTGTGAAAAAATTCAGGCGAAGGATCCGGATATTGTCTTTCTCACGGGAGATATCTTTGATGAGAGAACAGAAAAGTCAATGATGGAAGCTGCTGCTGCTGTTCTGGGGAATATCGATGCAGAATATGGTGTGTATTACGTCTGGGGAAACCATGATCCCAATCATTATTCAGCACAGGCACAATACAATATGGAGGAGCTGCGGCTTGTGCTTAACGACAGCCAGATCCGGGTTCTGGAAGATGAGGCGGTGCAGGTGACACAGGAGCTGGCAGTTATTGGACGGATGGAACAGTCTTTGGACCGGAATCGTAAGAGTGTCAAGGAACTGGCAGCAGACTTAGAACCCGGTTCTTATCAGATCGTTCTCGACCACCGGCCGGTGGAGCTGGAAGAAAATGCAGCTGCCGGAGTGGATCTGCAGCTTTCGGGACATACCCATGCAGGGCAGATCTGGCCCACGGGACAGCTGGCGGAGCTTTTGGGAATCAATGAGATGAATTACGGTTTAAAAAATATAGAAGGTTTCCATGCCATCGTTAGTTCCGGTATCGCCGGGTGGGGTTATGCGGTGCGGACGGGAGGACATTCAGAGTATGTCCTCATTGACGTGGAACCATAGATACACTCTGCGCAGCAGGATTTCCAATATAGGAAGTACGAATACGGGCACCAGCATGAGAAGTCTGCCGCTGGTGCTGTGTACGCCCTTCAGATACCAGCTGACCGGGGTAAACAGGCGGGCGTATTTCAGGGATGGAAACAGCAGGGACAGGTCGGTAAAAACAGGGGACACGATCAGGCTTCCTGCTGCAAAGACGGGAATGGCAGCTAATATCCACTCCTTCCGGGGAAAAAGAACCCGTAGGAAGCTGCAGAAGACGATGATGTCCAGCAGATAGAAGACCATTGTCAGAAGTTCGCTGTGGGGAGCTGATGGGATACCTGTGAGAAATATGGTGGTAAGCCCACAGATGCCAGCTGGAAGAACCGGAACTGTTAAGTAGAGCAAACCCACGGCATACCGTTCTATTTTTGAAAGTCTGTCAAATAATTTATTATTTTTATCATGATGCCAGAACAGGACGCCGGTCATGCCAGACAACAGCAGAAGCACAGCGGTCACACCCCGCAGGGGAAGTACCATTGGATTCTGGTTCTTTTGAAGAATGTGATTGGAACTGCCGTCGGCATACTGGTATTCAATGAATATCTGGCTTTTCTGGTATTTTTCAAAGTCTTTTTTTTGCTCAGGGGAGATGTTCTTCCCTGTTTTTTTGTGTATGAATTCAACTAAAATATCATAGGACATGGAATCATAGATACTGCTAAAGACCAGTTCATCAATAATCTTTGTCCGAAGCTCATCTTTCTGC
Organism: Eubacterium sp.; assembly: GCA_022791495.1. Lineage (GTDB taxonomy): Bacteria > Bacillota > Clostridia > Lachnospirales > Lachnospiraceae > Eubacterium_F. The sequence continues at coordinate 29,808 of JAAVZE010000120.1, read as the reverse complement.
CGCACTACTTTGAGGGCTGGTTTCCAGGAAGAAGTAAACTCCTTTAGAGATCCTTCTAAATCTTCTGGAAGAATATAGCCGCAGGCAGCCCGCCCTTCTGTGACATCCAGGCGCAGATTCTTTTCTGATTCTGCTATATAAAAGGTAACTGCCTTCTGGGAAGATTTGATAAGCTGGTGGGAAAGCTGCTGTTCTATGCGGTCAGAGTCACCTTTCGGAACATAGACAGCCACCTGCAGCATGGAAGTACCGGCTCCGGCGCTAAAGCGGAGTCCGAGAACCATAACCGGGGTCAGCAGCAATGTCAGAAGGAAGACCGGGTTTTTCATCAGCCGTTTAAAGATCAGCCGAAACCATATCTGATTTTTTTTCATAGCGTCCTCCTTCTACGATAAATCCGAACAGCCAGGGTGCCGGAGATCAGAACGAGGCTATAAAGATTCATATATAAAAATGCGGAGAGAGACCAGCCCCCTGCCAGACAGGCACCAGTATAATCCAGCATATGACGGACTGGCAAAAGGGCAGATAAATGATGAAAATTCTGTGGCAGCCAGGAAAGGGGATAAAAGCATCCAGACAGATAACCTAAGACAATAATCAATAAAAATAAAAATAGTACGCAAAATACCTTATTCCGAGCAAGTCCATAAGTAAACAGGATCAGGGCACACACTGGAAAGACCAGGGGATACAGTCGTAGGAAGCAGAAAAGCCAGTCAGCGTAGTTTTGAGGCGCTGAATCGGAGACCGTTCCTCCAGAGAGGGATATCCAGGTAGAAAACACCAGGGAAAGGATCAGATACAGACAGGAGAATAACAGTGTCAGCGCCAGATAACGGAGGAGAACCTGGTGAAAGGGACGGATTCCACAGCGGAACAATTTTTCCTGCAGGCTCTTGGATTCCGGGCGCAGAATGCCGGGGCATACAAGCCCGCAAAATAGCAAAAATAAAACGATACCGGAGGACAGCAGGGCAGGACTGTTGGTCAGACCGCCTCTGGCGGGAACTTCTTCTACGGAGACTAGTTTTTCTCTGTGAAGGATTGTGTCTAGATATTTTAGGTTTAAGGAGAGCTCATCAGAATTGGCGCCGGCAATATGTTCTTTCTGATATATATTTTTCATGGTATAGATCCCTGCCTGGGTGTTGATCATCAGGCGGGAAGCTGCTTCACCGATCTGTTTTACGAAAAAGCCGGCAATGGTAGTATCTGAGGTGCCAAAGCGTATGACCAGAGGGTTTTCGCTTCCCTGAATAAGAGAGGCAATGTAGTCTTTTGGTATGATAAATACTGCATCCAGTTTTCCATGAAGAAGTTTCTCTTCTGATGTTTCGGGAGATATCTTGGTGAACTGGCAGTTAAATTCCAGGCTCTTCATGTTCTGGATGGCGGAGATCATCCAGTCCAGATAAGGCTCCTGTTCCTGGGCGGCGATGCCGATATGCAGGACAGAAGAAGCTCTGGTATTTTCCTGGTTCTGATGGCATACAAAAAGAAGTCCCCCCAGCAGCAGGCTGATGACGAAAACACCAGCCAGTATTCCGGGGACTGCCTGGAAACATGTTTTGCATGTTAACTCAAAATAGATCCGCATTCGCTTCATATTTTTTTCATTCCTTCAGATAAGTCCTGCCAGGTGGTGGATATTTCCGTCATAATCCGGTTCTGTCAAAACACCATTTTTGAGAATATAGATCTTATCACAAAGCTCGATCTCCCTCTCTTCGTGGGTGGCAAGAAGAAGGATCTTTCCCTGGGATTTGCATTCCTTCAGATATACGCTGATCCGCTCCTTACAAACGAGATCCAGGGCAGCACCGGGTTCATCCAGCAGAAGGACGTGGGGATCGTCTGCCACCGCACAACTGATACTCAGCCGTTTTTTCATGCCGCCTGACATCTGGCTGACACGGGTTTTTAGAAAGTCCGGTATGCCAAGCATGGCGGGCACACCATCCCGGAGCGCGGTTTCAAGGTCAATGGCGCTGTCACAGTACCACAACCGCAGGTTGTCATAGGCAGAGAGTTCCTCCATCAATGGATTCTCCTGGGGCACATAACCAATGATATCATGATCTCTGGTATGGTATGTCAGGGGATTATCATTCCAGAACAGCCTGCCGGAATCCGGCGGCTGGACTCCGGCAAGGATGGAGAGAAGGGTGGATTTGCCACATCCGTTTGCGCCGAGAATTCCAATGCACTGACCGGACTCCGCAGTAAAAGAGACATCCCGGAGTACCGTTTGCTTTCCCCGGCGGTATGACTTTTGAATGTGTTCTGCCCGCAGCTGGCTATTCATAGTATTCCTCCTGACAAGGTTTCGCACGATGGCGCCATTGAGTAAGCTTAAATTTAAGTTATAACTTTATGTCATTTTCCAGTTCTTTGGCAATGTCGATCGTCTGTTCCAGCGCAGTTCTAATAGAACTTATGCTGTCTATATGGGTTTTTGCCACATCATTCGCATCTTTTATGGAGTCTACAATGGTTTCAAGATGGGTAACGATCTCCGTCAAAGTTTTCTTTATCTCTGTGGCAGAACTGCCGCTGTCTTCTGCTAATTTTCCCATCTGTGTGGCAACAACTGCAAAGCCCCTGCCAGCTTCTCCACTTCGTGCCGCTTCAATGGAAGCGTTGAGTGCAAGTATATTGGAATGGGAGGCATTGTTGCTGATCTTATTTACAACATCTGCTGCCTCTGTGACATCTTTCTCTACATCGGAAGTCATCTTATTCATATTTGTCAGCATATGGAACAAATTTTCGATCCCGCCGATAACATCCTGAATCGAATCGTCGATCTCATGAATGGATTCCTGAAATCTTGCGGCGATATCCTTAATCTTCTCTTTGCCTTCCACTGAAAAAGAACATATTATACAGCCTACGACTTCCCCGTTATCTTTAATCGGCACCAGGTTTCCCTCAACTGGAAAGCCCATGACCTCTTCAGGCAGATAATTATGTTTTGTAACACCTGTTGCGATAACTTCATCAAAGATTCCGCTGGGATCATCAAATACGGAGCCAACCTGTACCTGAGGGGGTATTCCCTTGGGAAGTGAAAAGCCCTGCACAACCTTGTCTCTATCCAGAACGGATATGATCAGTTCTTTGTCAAACAACTGGCTTATGATGTCTAGGTTATCGACAAGATACTGTAATTTTTCATTCATATTATGTAATGCCTCCTTTTTGGTATTCTGCATGTAGTTTAATAGTTTTTACCCTTACATGAATTATACATGGTATTTGAGATATGGTCAACAACAGCCTCTTACCATTTGGTTGCTTTTTATCTTAATCTGCTATATAATCAGGGTATATTGATTGTCAAAAGATTACATATAATAAAAAGGATGGAATAAACCAAAGGAGGAGATTTTTTTGATCTGTAAGAATTGCAACAGCGAGGTGCCAGAGGGAGAAACTTTCTGTCCGGTGTGCGGTCAGAAGGTGGAGGCTGAGATGTCCGGAGTTCCAGAAGAAAAAGGGGCAGATGGGGCACAAAATAAGGCATATTTAGAGTTTGAAGATGCCGGACAGAAAGCGGATGTTGAGAAGCCAGAGAAGAGTAAAAGAAGGAAGACCGCGGGAATTGTGGCAGCGGCAGTACTTGTGCTGCTAATTGGGATCGGAGTGACTGCCCATGCCCAGATCGCTAATTTTATCAAGAAGAATTTTGGCAGTACAGCAGAATATTACCGGTATGTGGAGACTAAGAACCGGGATGCCGGGGCGGAGGTTTTTTCCAACCGGTACAAGGCATACTATGACAGTTTATGTGGGGCTGCATGGAAGAGAAATGTATCCTACAAGCTGGAGCTGGGGCAGACGCTTAAGACCATGCTTTCTCTGACAGGGATGGATTTTTCTGCTCTGAATGATGCAGGGCTTGTGGTGAGCAGAAAAAAGAGTGGTGATGTTTCGGAAAGCCAGATCAGAGGCTGCATCAATGGTCAGGATGTGATCACCATGAATATGTATGTTGATATGGCGAACAGCGAAGGATATATGCAGATTCCGGAGATTTCATCGAAATATGTAGATTTTTCAAAAAGTCTCAAATCACTTCAGAATTCCAATCTGGGCGGCGGAAACGTGTTTCTTAATGGAGGGCTGTCTTATTTACCTGAACCTGAGAATATGAGAAACTTGATGATTACCTATTCTGACATCGCCATTCATAAAATGGCTTCTGTGGAAAAATCTTCCGGGGAACTGGAGGCAGGGGAGGTAAAGGGGAACTATACCAGATTTACCGTAACCTGCAAGGGAAAAGAGCTCTTTGCTATGCTTAAAGATATGATGAATCATATGAAGGACGATCAAAATATGAAAGCCATGGCAGATAAGTTTGGTGAAGGTGCATACGATTCTTTCTCAAAAAACCTGCAGGAAGAAATAGACCATTTAAAGTCACAGGAAGGAGAGGTGACGGATGAAGACCTTCAGATGGTCATGGATGTGTATGTGGATGGTGACGGAAAGATCGCGGGGCGTGTGACCGAACTCAAGTCAAAAGATGGCGAGACATTTAAGATGACTTTTATCCAGCCGGAGAACGGCTCAGAGATTGGCACGGAATTGTCCTTTGCCCTCAATGGTGTGACCTATATCAGCCTGGAAGGGAAAGGAATCTGTAAAGATGGAAAGATTTCCGGGGAATATAAAGTGAGCCTTGATGAATCCATCAACCCATCTGAGAAAAATATTGTGAGTACAAAGGATCTGGTGACCATAAAGGTGACTGATCTGGATGAAGATAAACTGGCGGAGGGATATATGAACGGAAGTATTACTCTTTCCAGTTCAGGTACGACTTTCAGCAGTTGTTCACTTCAGTTTGATGTGAAAGGTGATAAAGAAAATAAGAACTGTTCTGTCTCTGTTCTATGTGGCGGCGACAAGCTTGTCACCCTCACGGCTCTATCAGATCAAAAGGATATACCGGAGATCAAGAAGCCGGGTGAGGGAGATGAACTTTGCGATGCCTTGGATAATGATGCCATGGAAGCATATACCAAAGAGGCTGATCCAGAGAAAATTCTGGCGGACATAAAGGAAAAATGCGGTGTGGATCTAAGTGCTTATATAACATTATTTGAATCTTTCATGGAACAAAATACCTTCGATCCATATGCTGAGAGAGAGTATTACCTGGAGGAAAACGATCTGGAGGATTATGACCAGTTATCCCCTCTATAATAAAATACAGCCAGCTGGGTCCGGTCCCGCAGTTCCAGTTTTTCCAGAATACCGCTGAGATAGTTGCGGACCGTCCCCTCGCTGAGATAGAGTTTTTCTGCGATCTCCCGGTTGTTCAGCCCCTCTGCTACCAGTGAGATCAGCTTTTGTTCTCTCTCAGAGAGATCATATTTTTCATAGTCCGGACCACTGGCAGGTGTATCCATTAGACGGGGAAGCCTGCCAGTGATCTCATCGCCAAATACATTCTGCCCTCCTTCTACTGCGAGAAGCGCTGGAAGGATACTTTCAAAATTCTGCTTGAGTATATACCCTTTTGCTCCCATTTTTAATGCCTTTACGATGTATTCATCGTCAGAAAAGGTGGTCAGAAATAAAATCTTAGCCTCCGGATGTGCAGACAGGATATGCACGCCAGCTTCCAGCCCGGTCATACCCTCCATGCGGATATCCATAAGAAGGATGTCCGGAGTCATTAAATCATACAGTTCAATGGCTTCTGCGCCGCTGCCTCCAACTCCTGTGATCTCTACCTGTCCGCTGGCTTCCAGTATTGTTTTCAGAGAAAGAGAGACGAGTTTATCGTCATCAATAATCAAAACTTTCATAAAGAATCCCCCAATTTATCATAGTAAAATATGCTGCCAGAGTTTTTACTTTTCATCTGGCTGTTTTTGTGATCGAAATATTTAATAAAAACCCATCTGTCGTGTTGATCCGAAGGGTTCCCCCCAGGGACTGCACCCGGTCACGAATTCCTGAAAGTCCGATGCCATCCGTGTCAGGTGGCAGATTTTCCGGGGTACCGTTATCGCGGATCTGCAGCAGATAGAATCCAGGGTGTTCCCTTACAATAATTCTGCCGGAATTGCCGCTGCTGTGTTTGTGGATGTTATTTACTGCCTCTTTGACAATTGAAATAAATGCGTATTTTATATCTCTTGGCAGCTCCCGTTCCACATCATATTCCAGATGGAGCGAAATTTCCGGGTCAGAAGAGGCGATCTCCTGCAAAACGCTCTGAAGGTCAATAGATTCATCGTGGAGGTCATGGACGCTGGTGCGAATGCTGGTCATGGCTGTATTTAATGTGTCTTTCAGCGTATCCAGAGGTTCTTCCAGCGCCGGATCCTGGTTGATGACTTTGAGGGCGCCGGTCTGTAAGATGGAACGGGTCAGCATGTGCCCCACATTATCATGGATCTCTCTGGCGATGCGGTTCCGTTCAGAAAGTGTGGCCGCGTGTATCTCTGAATCCTGTTTTTGGATCAGTGCCTGGTTCCGCTCTTTCAGATGGATTTCAGCTTCTGTGCTCCGGTCCCTTATGAGGTGCAGCTCTCGTAAAAGCCCTTGATTTTTTCTGGAATATCCAGCAAGTAAGAAACTAAAAGAGAAAAGCAGGAAATACGGAAAGAGAAGCGGGACGGGGAGCCATAAAAGAGAACGGACTCCAGCGGAAGCGCCTGTCGCCAGCAGAAGATTCTGTCGGCGGTATATGGCATCATACATAAAAAGGGGAAGATAGGGGGAAGAATCTGGGATAATAAGACAGAAAAGGGAAGACACCAGTACCAGTATATCACTGATTATGGAATCCTTAAAAAAGCTGCACAGACAGCTCAAAAGCAGGGACAGGGTGACAACGATGACCGCCTGATCGTCCACACCCAGGTGCCAGATAAGATAACAGCCAGCCAGATAAAGCAGCAGTTTATTGCCCAGATCCTGCATAGTATTCTCCTTCCACAGCATTTTTATGATTTCTTTTTAAGTATACTTCAAAAGTGTAAAAATAACAAATGACAAATGTCACAGTAAAACATGATACTGTTCACTTTCTAAACAGGAAAGTATCATTTATAATAATGGCAGAATGAAAAAAGAGGAGGAGATTTCATGGCAGCGGTGATCGAAGTAGAAAATCTGGTAAAACGCTATAAAGAGCTGGTGGCGCTGGATCATTTTAATCTGACAATCCAGGAGGGGGAGATTTTCGGGCTGCTGGGACCCAATGGTTCCGGAAAGACTACAGCCATCAGTTGTATCCTTTCCCTGCTCCGGTATGACAAAGGCAGGATCCAGGTATTTGGAAAAGAAATGCGTCCGGATTCTTACGACAGCAAGAGGAATATCGGAGTGGTACTGCAGAACGTAGCTGTTTTTGATGAACTGACGGTATATGAAAATATTGATTATTTCTGTGGGCTTTATGTCAAGGACAAGGAGAAGAGAAAACGGTATGTAGAAGAGGCGGTTCAGTTTGTAGAACTGAATGAGTTCCGAAAGTTTTATCCGAAAAAACTTTCCGGCGGCCTGCTGAGAAGGCTGAACATTGCCTGTGGCATCGCTCATAAACCCAGGCTGATATTTTTTGATGAACCCACGGTGGCGGTGGATCCCCAGAGCCGGAATAAGATTCTCGAAGGGATCGTAGAACTGAATAAAAGTGGGGCGACCATCGTATATACCTCCCACTATATGGAAGAGGTGGAACAGATCTGCAGCCGGATTGCCATTATGGATAAGGGGCAGAATGTAGCCATAGGAACCAAAGAGGAACTGAAAAAAATGATCAAAAATACGGAGACCATCACAGTGGAAATCCCGGAGCTGGAAGAAGAAAAACTGGCTGGTTTCCGGGAGCTGGATCATGCCTACGAAGCAGTGCTGGAAAATGGACAGCTTCGTATCCGTTTCAGTGGCGGCAGTCAGAATCTGATCCATGTGCTTGAACTGCTCCACGCAGATGGGATTCCATTTGGCAGGGTATTCACGGAACTGCCCACCCTAAACGACGTATTTCTTGAAATCACAGGAAAAGAACTGAGGGATCAGTAGGAAGGAGTGCAGAATGTTTCGACATGTATTAAAATATGGGTTATTGTCTCTTCTGCGGACGAAAGAGATCGTATTCTGGACGCTGATATTTCCTTTTGCCCTCACCACGTTTATGTACTTGGCTTTCGGTAATTTGTTTGAAACAACAGAACAGTTTCATGTCGTTCCGGTGGCGGTGGTGCAGGAAAGTGAAAATGAGACTTTCACGCAAATGCTTCGTCTGGTTTCGGAAGAGGGGGAGGATCAGCTGCTGGAGATACATGAGACTACCAGGGAAAAAGCAGAGGAAATGCTGCTGGCAGGAGAGGTAAAGGGAATATTGACAGCAGGGGCGAAACCTGCTCTGCAGGTGGCGGAGTCCGGTATGGACCAGACACTGTTACAGATGATTCTGGATCAGTTTGTACAGTATCAGAAAACCATTTCGGACATAGCACAGATTCATCCGGAAAAGATCATGCAGGCGGTATCTGCTCTTACATCCCAGGCAGAATATGTGGAGGAGAAGAGTTCCACAGAGAGTAACCAGGACAATGTCATCAACTATTTTTATGCAGTACTGGCGATGGTGTGTCTGTTTGCCAGCTTTGCAGGCTGTGACCGGATCCTGAAGATTCAGGCGAATATCTCGACACTGGGACAGCGCAGGAACATGATACCGGTGCATAAATTGAAAAGCATTCTGGCTGATTTTGCAGCCTGTGAGATCGTGCAGTACAGTATCGTAATCTTGCTGCTGGTATACATGAAGTTTGTGCTGCGCCTGGAATTGGGTGATGATCTGCCCCAGATCCTGGTCCTTCTTTTTCTTGGTACCAGCTATGGGATTATGATAGGAATATTTGTGGGATCCCTTCCCCGGCTGGGTGAGGGGGCAAAGATGGGAGTGCTGGTGAGCGTCAGCCTTGCCCTCAGCGCCATGAGTGATCTGATGATATCCGGTATAAAGGACAGCATCGAACATCATGTGCCGCTTGTGAACGACATCAATCCGGCAGCTCTGATCACAGATTCTTTTTATGCATTGAACATCTACGAAACCCACGAGCGCTTTTGGGGCAATATGCTCTGTCTGGGGGCGGGAGCCCTGGTATTGACGCTGGCAGGCTATTTTATGGTAAGGAGGAGCCGGTATGCAAGTTTATAAGGTTTTTTTTCGGATATTAAGCAGGCAGAAGTTTCAGATCATTATGTATCTCGTGATCTTCTTTAGTATTTCCATTGCTATGTCCTACCAGGGAGAAGATACCCAGAAGGGGATGTTTAAAGCATATTCCCACAAGCTTGTGATCTTTGACGAAGACGGATCGGAGCTGAGCCAGGGTATGGCAGCATATCTGAGAGAGGGAAATGAAGAAGTAGAGATAGAGGACGACAAAGAGATGATCCAGGATGGACTATATAACCGCAACATTAATTGTGTGATCCGGATTCCAAAGGGGTATGGGCAGTCGCTGGCAGAGGGTGGAGAGGCAGTGCTGCCAGAAGTGCTCAGTATTCCCGGAACGATCTATGCGGAGACTTTTAAAAATATGACAGGAAGATACAGCTCCATTGCCAAAGCTTATCAGACGGCAGGTATGGATCCGGGGCAGGTTGCGGAAAAAACGGTAGAAGCCTGCCAGGAAAAGGTTGCAGTAACGCTGGTGGAGGGAGGCAGGGAGAGCAGTCATCAGGCGCTATATTATTTCTTTGCTTATTTTCCCTATATTTTTATCTCGATTTCTGTTGTGGGAATCGGTCCGATCCTGGTGGTATTTCACAAAAAAGAAGTCAGGGAGCGAAATATATGTTCCTGTTATCCACTGCAGCGGACCAATTTTGAGCTTTATGTGGGCATGGTCACTACAGAAATCGGTTTCTGTCTCTGTTATTTTCTGATGGCGTTTGCGGCTATGAAAGAAAGGAGTCAGCTGTTTAGTTTCCAGGGGCTGCTGTACTGTCTCAATGTATTCTGCTTTATGGTGGTGACGCTGGGTATCGTATTTCTGGTAGGCGAAGTGGTAAAGAAAAGCTCTGTGCTGAATATGATCTCTAATACTATCGCTCTGGGTATGAGTTTCCTGTGTGGGATTTTTGTGCCACTGGAATTTTTGGGAGATGGTCTCATCAAGGCAGCACATTTTCTCCCGGCATACTGGTACATCACATCAGCGAACTGGATTGACCACTATGTTCCCGGGCAGGCGATGGGAGAGCTCTGGCGGGGCATGGGGATCCAGCTGCTGTTTGGTGCGGCGCTGGTTGCTGTAGGACTGGCGTATTCCAAAGCAAAGGTGGCAGCAGGACAGAGAGAGTGAGTGGGCAAAGAGGAATATGCAGCATACTTTTTTCATAGATTTATAAAAAGAAGGAAAAAGGAATTCTTTTTATGCTGAACAAACTCTGGGGTATCATGCTGCTGGCGGGAATCATCGTGGCAGCTTTTACGGGAAAGATCGGGGAGGCGGGAACCGCAGCCATCGACTCATCGAAGGAGGCAGTGACACTCTGCATTGCTATGCTGGGAGTTATGTCCATGTGGACAGGTATCATGAATGTTGCAAAAAAGGCAGGTCTGATCGACGCCATGACAAGGGCGCTCCGGCCTGCCCTTCGTTTTTTATTTCCGGGGGTTCCGGAGGGACACCGGGCAAACGAGTACATCGCTTCCAATATAATTGCTAATATGCTTGGGCTGGGGTGGGCGGCGACGCCCTACGGCCTCAAAGCAATGGAAGAGATGAAGGAATTAAACCAGGGCAGCCATATCGCCAGCACGGATATGTGCACCTTTCTAATCATCAATATCTCTTCACTGCAGCTCATACCGGTAAATATCATAGCATACCGCAGTGAGTACGGTTCCGTCTCACCTACCTCTATTATTGGGATGGGACTGGTGGCGACGCTGGTCTCCACGGCGGCGGGAGTGGTCTTTTCTGTGGTGGCTAGAAAAGTTTTTTCTGCAGGGCTTAGAGGGGGCGGCAGAAAGGACGGTGGAGCATGAGGTTTTTATATTATCTATCGGACAGCATGATACCATTTGTTCTGGTTTTGGTGGCAGGATACGGGCTTCTTCAGAAGGTGGATATATTTGATGCATTTATCGAGGGGGCTGTGGACGGCTTTAAGACAGTGTACAAGATACTGCCGACTTTGATCGGCCTTATGATCGCCATTGGAGTACTAAGGCAATCCGGTAGTTTGGACTATTTGGCAGGGATGCTGGCGCCAGTGACCTGCTGGGTTGGTTTCCCTTCCGAGCTGGTGCCTCTGGTCACCGTAAAAATGTTCTCTTCTTCCGCAGCCACCAGCCTTTTGCTGGATGTCTACAAGCAGTTCGGGCCAGACAGCAGTCTTGGAACACTTGCCTCGGTACTGATGAGCTGTTCTGAGACCATCTTTTATACGATGAGTGTGTACTTCATGACTGCAAGAGTGACCAGAACAAGATACACGTTGGCAGGAGCTCTGTTTGCCACCCTGGCAGGAATCGTCGCATCGGTGCTATTGGTATAATTATTTCTGAATAACGGATACATTATCCATAAATATGCGGACAATGTATCCGTTAAATTTATTTCCCTTGGTTGTTATCATAGAATTTAATAACAGTTAATCCACAATTCTATGAAAGAAAGTAAGGGAATAGTTATGGCAAAATCAGATAAAAGAAAAGAGAAAAAACAAAAAAATCCGTGTAATTGCGGTGTGGGAAAAAGGCTAAAGACAATCCGAATCAGAAATGGCCATACGGTACGCTACATCGCCGGGATTTTAAATCTTGAGGAGGACAGCTACCGCCGCATCGAGTACGGTATCAATTCGCTTTCAGCGGACAAGGCAAATATCTTACACAGAAAATTAGGCTATGATCTGAACTATATCATTGGTGGGACAAGTATGTCTGTGGAACAGGAATATGCGGCAGCCAGTGACAGCAGAGTGATTCATATGCTCTCCGAAGTCATCCATCAGCTGGATGCCATAGAGAAAAAGGTAGATGGGACGTGCAGGGAAGATTGTGGGAAAATAAATAATTAGAAAATCTATTTTGTGATTGACTCTTCCCTTAGGGCTGCCTTTATGATAAAAATATGAACGTTCAGATACAATCATTATTTATCAAAAGGAGGTTTATTATGGACAAAATGACATCAGGCGAAATCGCCAGAAAAGCCGGTATTTCCCCAAAGGCAGTAAGAATATATGATGAAAAGGGGCTTCTTAAGCCGGTAGATTATTCCGAGGGTAATTACAGGCTGTACGATGAGCAGTCGCTTCTGATCCTGGAGAAGATCATAGCATTGAAGCATGTTGGTTTCAGCCTTGAGCAGATTAAGGAGCATTTGGAAAATGCTTCCAGTGATAACGTTTTAGAAACTCTTCAATTTCAGATTGAAATGATGGAAATAAAACGATACGAGTTAGAAAAGGCAGTCAAATGTATGAAGGCTGTGATTGCAAGGAGCAATGGCCGGCCGGACTGGGATGATGTTGCTGAGATTATCCAGAAAATGGAGGTGGATCAGTCATCCGATGAGGGACATTTTCATGCTCTGAAACATAATGCAGACGGTCTGGACTGGTATGTGAAATTATATCATTCACTGGAAATAAAGGAAGGGGAGACCATTCTGGATCTGGGGTGTGGGTATGGAAAACTGTGGAGACATAGCTGGAAGGAAATACCCAAAGATATCAGTATCGATGGTTATGACCTGCATGGCAGCTGGGCAGATGATCTTGAAAAATTTATTGATGAGAACAGAGGGACACTTGCGGATGGCACAGGAATAGTGCTGCACTGGGGAGATGTGGAACAGGAAGCAACATGGAAAGAGATTGAAGAAAATATGCCATATTCCATGGTGACGGCCCATTACCTGTTAAATGTGATTGAGGATGTGGAAGGACTTGTTTCCAGGGTTTCCGGGGTGCTTAAATCTGGCGGCATGTTCTCGGTAAATTATTTCGGAATGAATGCAGAGCAGTCATTCTGGCAGCGGACATTTGATGACGCCGGTCTGGATGAAACTTTTGTGAGAGAATTAAACACAGACAAACAAAGACGACATGATGAATTTCAAAAGCTTTTGAACGAATATTTCGACCGTGTTGATTATATTACCATTCCTTCCCCCATGGCTTACGACACGGCGGAAGAGGTATTTGAGAGGGCGGTGGGACACAACCGGCATGTGGAAAAATATCTGACAGAGAAAAAGGATCTGCTTCTGAAGTATTTTGATGATATGATCAAAAAGAACGGGCAGATTGTCGTCCAGTCGGAAGGCGGCTTCTGGCATTGCTACAAAGCTTAACTTTTGATTACGGATACATGATCCTTAAAAAAGGGGATGATGTATCCGTTATTTTTTGTTATATCGATAACGTTGTTGTATTATGTCATAAAAGCGAAAACATTGTATTTTCTGGTAGTATCTGGTATAATAAAGGCAAATATTGATGATAGCAGGAGGGCGAAATGCGGGTAGCAATATGCGATGATGATCAGGGATGCTGTTCGCGGCTTGAAGGGTGGCTCAAGATTTACCGAAGAACACAAAAAATCAGAATAGAAATACATATATTTTATACAGTAGAACTTCTTTTAAAAGAAATAGAAGAGGGCTCCTGGTACGATGTCGTTTTTCTGGATATAGAATTTCCCGAAGGCTCCGGCGTGGAGCTGGGACATTTTATCCGAAATAATATGAAAAATGAAGCAGTACAGATTATCTATATATCAGGTAAAACAAAGTACTGCAGGCATCTTTTTGCACTGGAGCCGCTGAATTTTCACCATAAACCCCTGCATCGTGAAGAGATCTTTGCGGATCTGGATAAGGTGGTCAGGAGAAGCAGTGATGGCAGACAGGTGCTGAAGTATAAAGAGGATGGTATTATCAAGTGGATTGCGTTGAGGGATGTCATGTATGTAAAGTCAGTGGATAAAATGCTGGAGGTAATGACCAGGGACAATCAGCGAATCCGGATACGGGAAAATCTCCAGGATATCGGGGAAAAATATGCTGCTTATTCTTTGTGCCAATGCCATCGGTCTCATGTGGTGAACTTAAGTTATGTGGTCCGCTATCTGGATCACTGTTTGTTTATGGAAAATGGGGCAGAGATTCCTGTGGGGAGACGGTATGTAGAAAAAATTAAAAAGGCGTGGGTAGATTATGATATGGAGGTGAAGTAAATGTCCATGATAATCTTTTTGATATCCTCTGCTTTTCAGACATATGAGGTGTATCTGCTCATGCAGTGTTTTCTCAAAAAGTGCCGGTTTGGAGGTAAAGGTGTACTCTGTGCCTATGCAGGGCTGTATCTCATGCTGACACTTCCCAATCTGATTCTAGGTATACCTGTGGTAAATCTGATCTGTTCTTTTGGTGGCGAGCTGCTAATCACTATGCTTTACAAGGAGCGCTGGAAAAAGCGGATTTTATCGGGGGTTTTTCTTTTTGTGATTTTTACTCTGACAGAGTGTGTTGTGGCACTGTTATCTGGTTATATTGATCTGGATCTTTTTTCATCTTCAGAGTATTTTTCGGTATTCGGGACGATCAGCCTGCCAGTGGTTATGTTCCTGATCGTACTTTTCATCCGGAATCTCAAAAATATTCAGGAGGGAGAGGATGTGCCAGCTTCCTATTGGATCATTTCTGTGGCGCTGCCAATTTCATCGGTCTATTTATTTCTGTTATTCTATCAGCAGCCAGGACTAAAACTTCAGTCTGTCGCAGCCTGTGCAGTCGTGTTGTTTGCTGTTAATATCTTTGTTATTTATCTGTATGACCGGCAGATTCACAGCTTCCGGCTGCAGGTGGAAAAAGATACACTGGAACTTCAGAATCAGTATCAGAGAAAGCAGTTGGAGTTAATGAACGAGCTGGTGGAGCAGGTAAGAGAGCAGAGACATGACTTCATAAAGCATATTTCCATGATTTCTTATATGAACGATCAGCACGAGACGGAACGTCTTGCTGCGTATCTGGGAGAAATCCAGGAAAATATTCTGCAGAATCAGAAATATGCGGACACAGGAAATCCTGTGCTGGATGGTATATTGAATTATAAACTTCAGGAGGCAGTGGCTGCTGATATATCAGTGGATATGGAGCTCAAGGTTCCGGAGGAGCTGGAACTGTCTGTCTACGATATGAACTTGATTCTGGCAAATCTTATGGACAACAGTATGGAGGCAGTCCGTGATATCAGACAAAAGAAAATTACTCTAGGTGTTCGTTACAGTAGTAAGGGGGAGAGGTTATTTATCTGGATCAGAAATCCATATGAGGGGGAGAGGGAGAAAAGGGAAGGAAACTTTTGTACTACAAAAGAAGACAAAGCCTATCATGGTTATGGACTACGGAAGGTGGGAAAGATCGTAAAAAAGTACGATGGAACCTTAGAAATCAGCACAAAAAACAAAATTTTTGAAATAAAGATCTGCCTGTTTCTGTAGGTCATAGTGTCGTTCGTCGCAAGTTTATGTCGTTCACGCCAAAACGCCCAAAACCGCGAAAAGATGTGATATAATTAATTTATATCACATCTTTTTTTAGGAGGAAAAACTATGAAAAACACAAAGAAAAAGTTGGCAGCAAAGGTAGCAGGACTTTCGATGAAAGTTACTTCAGGTGCAGTTAATTCTGCATGTCAGTTGTTGATGCATCAGCCGGAGCTGCCGAAAGGGGCAGAGCGGCTCCGCAGGAGATAAGCGGTGCTGGAAAGATTTGCCGGGTGGCTGGTAGGCAGGATGCTTGCCAGTCAGGCATTTCCCGAAGAAGATACACCATTAGTATTATTTGGAATCCTTCAGGGGCTCCGAACTTTGATAGAGATCATCATCTTGTTGTGTACAGGTCTGTTTATGAATCTGTTCTGGCAGGGAGTGGTGATCCTTTTGGCATTTATGCCTCTACGTATCTATGCAGGCGGTTACCATGCCAGGACGCCGATGGAGTGTGCTGTCAAGACCTGGTTGTTGTTCCTGGGAATATTATTATTGTACAAATTGACTCCTGGATTCTTATGGATCCAGATTCTCCTTCTGGTCATCACAGGACTCAGCCTGTGGAAATTTGCTCCGGTGGAGCACGAAAATAAACCTTTGGAGGAGTATGAGGTTATCAAATATAGAAAACTGGCCTTTGGCGTATATGGGACAGAGGCAGTCCTTTTTGTGATTCTGCAGCTGCTGGGAGCTGCGGAAGCGGCCAGATGCATCCTGCTGGGAATCGGGATGATGCTGGTGATCATGTGGATCGGAGTGGGGATGAATCGGAGAGGCAATCACTATGAATAAAGCTACAGTTCAGACATATCCAAGTGAAAAAACGGGTAAATTGGCGTGGCTTATATCAAATGTGGAGAAGGAACATTCTTTTTTGCTTATTTATTATAGATGCAAGAGGGCTTAAATGATAAATTTACTTAATTTTTTGTTTCATGTAACTAAAAAGTACTGAAAAACGAGGAAAAAATTTGAAAGGAAGATAGTTTTATTGTATTAAGCTGGTTTTGCTGTCTATTTCTTTCTGTAAACTAACAATATAATAAAAGGAGAGTTCAATGAAAAAGAATATTTTAAAAAAGGTCTTTTCAATTTTTATAATTGCAGCAATGTTGTTTTATTATGTACCAGGGGAATGCTATGCTGATTCCCAAATAGATAATAAAAATAAACAGGTATATATTATTTCTTCAAAAAATAATATTAAAAGTATGAAACTAAAGAAAATGTCTTCTTGTGATGATATGTTTGAAGGAAGTCTTAGTGAAAATGAGGTTCAGAAACTTAAGGAAGAGGGAGCAGTGGTTGAGAAGGATATTCAGCTCCGGGCTTCAGGAAAAAAGAAGAAATTAAACAAAGATAAGAATAAAGTTAAGGAGACATGGAACTATTTGATGATAAATGCAGATCAAGGAAATGAAGAGTCAAATAGTAAAGAGAAAATAAAAATAGCTGTTCTTGACTCAGGAATTGATCTGGGGAATACAACCCCTAAGGGATACTATAATATCTCAGGTGAAGATACTGCACCATGGTATTTTGAGGATATGACAGGGCATGGAACTAGTGTTTCGGGAATTATTGAAAATATAGTACCAAATGCAGAAATATATTCTGTTAAAGTACTTGATTCAGATAATAAGACTGAATTAAGTAAGGTAGTGGAGGGTATATATTGGTGTATAGAAAATGATATAAAAGTTATTAATATGAGTTTTGGCACACTGCAGTATTCCAAAATATTAGAACAAGCTGTTAATGATGCATATAAAGCAGGAATTATAATGGTAGCTTCTGCTGGAAATAAAGGAGAACAAGGAATTGACTATCCAGCAGCCTTTGAAAATGTGATATCTGTAGGTGCTGTAGATTCACAAGGGAAAAAAACAGAAGAGAGTTCAAATGGGAAAGGCCTGGATATTATGGCGCCAGGAAAACAAGTTGTTTCAGAGGGGTTGTATGGAACCAATATTGTGGTTGGGGGGACTAGCATCGCTGCGCCTCATGTTACTGGTGCTGTTGCACTAATTCTGCAAAAAAACCTAAATGTTTCTCCAAATTTTGTGAAAGAATTATTGCTTCAAAGTGCTAAAAAAATAGGAGACAAGAACAGTACTGGAAGTGGATTATTGGATGTAGAGTATGCGCTGGCTAATTATGAAGAATTTGCTGATAGGTATGATGAATCACCTATATATAACACAGAGGGTTTACTAGACAAAAATGAGGCACCTATAGAAACAGCAGAGACAGATTTGATCGAGGGTTCATGGAAAGATCATTATGCTTTGTTTAATGATGCTATTGCAGGAAAATATAATGGAACACAACAAGATTTGCAAAAAATAAAACTTGGATCAGTAATGCCAGATAAAATTTTGTCATTAAAAGAGGGAATGTTTCCAACTTTTCACGGGAGAAATAATTATATTGCTAATACAATTGCACTCACAAGACTGGCAGTTAAGGGAAGTAGCTGTACAGTAAATTCAATTAGCTCTGATTCTACAGAAGTATCGAATGCAAAAGGCATGATTGCTTATTTAAGAACTCTTGCTCCAGAACAATGGAGAGAAGGAGGATTACCAGGGACTCCCAGTGAGGCAGACAAAAAATTATATTATTATGGGATGGCTATTCATGTAGCAACGGATGCAGTAGCACATCATTCCTTTGGATGGCAAGATGCTGCCTGGCGTCATGCTCAGCATACAGGCACATATGGATGGGCAGACAACCCAGGAAATTTTCCATATCGCTATGATTATTCAAAACACATTGCATATCGTATAGTTAGAGCCTATGTAGCTGGAAATCAAGCAAGTTATAAAACATTTGTACCAGATGATACAGCGTTAAGAAATACCTTGCTTAATAGTGTAACATTTAAAATAGAAAATATAACGAGAAACGCCAAAAGAGTTAACTCAAGCGTGGCTTCAGATAGTGAGGCTATGACATTCTTTAACAAATATAACTATAATTTTACGCATAATTATGGATCTTCAAGTAAATAGATTCAATTATGTTATTCTGGTTATTTTAGCTCTTGGATAGTTTTCTAGGAGCTGGGTAACAAATGGTATTATTTTATGAAAGGAAGTGCTATATGAAAACAAAAGCATTTTACTTATTATTTATTGGATTTTTATTATTTGGTATGAATCAAAACAAAAGTATCGTTCAGGCAGAACATATACCTATTACAGAGAACACATTTCCAGACGCGTATTTTCGTCAATTTGTTCTTGCTAATATAGACAAGAACAGGGACAGTATATTAAGTGATTGGGAGATCAGCAAGACAACAAAAATAAAGATAACATATGAAGAGTTGGAGTATGGCTATTCGGGATACGGGCGTGGGCTGTCAACAGATGTGAATTTTCAAGGAATAGAATATTTTACTAATCTGCAGGATCTGGAGATTGATGCAGACCAATTGTCTCAACACAGTGAATTAGGTGATGAAGATTGTGAAATGGCGCTAGATATTCAACTGGATCTATCTAAAAATAAAAAAATAAAACGCTTTTTTTGCAGAGCAGGTTCGGTGAAAGGTCTGGATCTTTCACAACATCATCAGTTGCAGGATATTTATTTGTATACAGTCTGGGATCAGAATTATCCAGTTCAAAATCTGAGTAAACACGTAAATTTGAAAAAGGTACATGTTGGTGAACATGTTATTTTGCCAAAAAAGTTACCCCAGTTGACGGAATTTGAGTATTTTGGAAAATCAAAATGCAAGTTCAACGTAAATAACTCTAAAAAGCTAAAAAAAATAATCTGTTCTTATAGCCCTTTGCCTAAACCGAATTTTAGCAGATTAAAAAACTTAACTTATTTGGATTGTTCAGGTAATCGATGGGGTAAATTAAATTTGTCGAAAAATACGAAATTAAAGGAGTTGTACTGTAATGACTGTAAGCTGACTTTATTACGTTTGCCCAAAAATGTTAAGTTGTCTGTGCTTTCCTGTAAAAATAATAAGTTAAAAAAGCTTAATTTGAAAAAGGTAAAGGTCCGGACTCTTTTCAAAGAGGGGAATAAAAAAATAAAGGTTTATTATAAGTAGATTAAAGCCAGGGACATACGAATTAACGGATAGGTTAGAAGAGAAGAAAAAATCTCTTCAATAAGTATTGTGTTCCGGAAGCGAGAGGAGGAAAACGATGAGTTATAAATATGATGTAGCAATTTCATATCAAAATGAGATCGAGGATACGGCGGCTAAAATTGCAGATTATCTTCGTAGAGAGAATTTACAAGTCTTTTTTGCACCAGAGAGGCAGTTGGAGATTTTATCAGAAAACCTTCATGAAGTATTATATGATATCTATAAAAATCAGACTTTAGTTCGTCTGCTGCTTGTCTCAGATTTATATTTGGTAAGTGAGTGGACACAATTGGAGAAACGAGTATCCCAGGCGGAAAATCCCTCTGATATGAAAAGGCGGATCGTAGTGGATTATACAGTAAATCAAGAACTTCCTAAAGATCTGAAAAAGTTGGTATACATAGATGGAAATAAGGTATACGAGGATGAGATTGCTTCTCTTATCTCCCGGCGTGTAAAGGATTTAAAAAATGAGAATGGGGGACAAACAGGAGCAGAAGAGAGGATTATATTTCAGAATAAAATCATTCAGAATAATTATGGCACTCAAAAAAATACGAGCGTTAACTTAGGAGATAATGCACATTTGGGAGATATCAATTTTTGAGGAAATTGAAAGGTACGACATATGGATATGCAGGAGAATGACGGTGTTCAGATATTAAATCATGAACCAAAAGTAAATGAAATTGCGGAAGAGAACAATAAAATTACTGATGATGAAAAGACAGATGGTGAGATAACAGATAGTCAGGAAAAAGTAAAGCAGGAAAAGAGCGAAGAACAATATAAAGAAAATGTTCAAAAGGGTGCAGAATGGGAAAAGATGTGCCGTGCTATTCAGAATAGTAAGGCAGATATACATATGTACTTTGAAAACCGGGAGTATTTTACCAATAATGGGTATATTTCCAACAAATCTCTTACAACAGGGGATGGTGCACAGTTTCATGACGTATTTTTTGGAAAACAGCAGGGTCAGCCGGCTGAGAAGTTTGGAGACGATCCCCTTGAGGATTCAGAAAAACTGCAGAGCTGGATTATAAAAAACTGCAGCAATGTAGGGTTTTCGTATTTAATCACATGTGCTGTATTTCACTCCATGCCTTATATATGGGTAAGTGAAGTGGCAGAAGAACTAAATCTGGTGTTAAATCCAAATGAGAAAATCAAAGAAATATTTGGGCAGAAAAGAATAGAGGAATTTGGGGCGGAGGTATATAAGGATAGAATTATCACAAATATGGGAAAAAGTGAATTGGATTTTGTTCGCTTTAAAAGAGCAGATTATCCAGAGCTTATCTTAAAGTGTGTCTGGAATGGATTTCCGCAGTTTCGTGAAAGCATCATTGGGTGGTTGAAGAATTGTATCTTACATAAGAGGAATTCCATGTTTCAGAGGGCTAATATCGCGATTGGCATGCTGGCACAGGAGGATTATTATTATTTTGCGCATAAAGTCACCAAACAATTTATAGCTGAAAAGAATTCTAATATGGATATTGCTTTGGCGCAGATTATTTTAGAGATCAATGAAAATGAAGATTTTAAAAGAAATGTGGAGATTCTTCTCAATAACTGGTGCAGGCAAAAGGAGGCACATCGGCTCTTAACAGTGATATTATCAAGTTTGGGGAGAGCAGATAAAAAGAGCTGTCTCAAAAAGGCAATAGATAGTTTTCTGGAGCAAATAATAAATTGTTTTTGTAAGGATATTGAAAATGAATTTAGTGAAAATATTGTTGAATTTTTTGCCGCCGGTATGAGGAGTTTTACCTTTTATCGAATATTGCTTGATAAGGTGTACGAGTTTTCAAAAGAATATAAGCTTCGAGAAGAGGTTTGTAATATATTTTTGATCCTCTTTTTGAGTGACAGGCTGTTAGCCTGTTTTGAAGAAGAATGCTTTGAAGAAGCAATTTTCATAAAATTAGCTTATACCAACAGTGATATTCGCCCTAAATTGTGTAAATTGTGGCAGACGGTTTGGCGGACAAGCAGATTTCGTCCCATATTTTATGCAGAACTCGGAAAATATTTTGTACAACTGGATCAATCGATGCGGGAACAAAAGATCCAGCAGTTTGTTCACGCTGCTTTTTCAGAGATTTGTACAGAAGAGTATACATCTGATATTGTGAGTAAAATTAATATACAATGTAGGAGGATAGAGAAAAATGTGTGAATTTATAATTAGTAAAGAAAAATTTAGTTTTGGGATTTTAGACCGGGTTCCCGTTGCAGATGAGAATCAATGTATTCTTTTGTATAGAGATAAAGATGGTGAAAATGGAAGTTATTTGATTGATAATTATAAAAAGGTGTATACATCGGATATAAGACGTGGGAAATACAATGTAAAAGTTGTTTTTGCAATAAGTAAAAAGACAAGTCGCCATACTTTTAATGTAGCAATGAAAAACAATGGTTTTTATTTTAAAGTGAATATGAGTATGTCCTATACATTAAAGGATATAAGAAATTATTATTTTAAAGATGGCACAGACAGTATTCAATTGGTAGTAAGAGAAGTGCGTAGTTTATTAAACAGACATGATGGCAGGTGGGAAATGCAGCAGGGTAATGCGCTGGAAAAAGAGTTAGTGCAAAGTATTGAGGAGATATTATATAGAAATATAAGCTTAAAGTTCTTTGATATCGTAGTAGAAGTACAACCAGATGAAAATGCAAAAAAAATGATTCGATCGGATATCAATAAGGATATTGTGATCCGTGAGCAAAAGAATGATGCTATCGTTAAAGTGGATAAGAATGAAAAGCAAAAAGAAATTTTGCAGAGTGAATACCATGTGCATGAAGTGAAAGCCCAGCAGTTACAAAAAGCAGCGGAAGCATTTGGGCCACTGGCGCCTATTGCCATGGAGTATTTAAGTGGAGAAATGAGTGGAAAAGAACTATATAAATACATTGAAGAAAAACGGGAGAAGGATCTGAGTGTATTGTTAGAAGCCAGAAGAGAAGACTTTTTAACGGATCAAAAGTTTCAAGACGAACTGGGTGAGGCGATCGGCAAGGTAGATTTTATGAATACGGGAACACAAACAAGATTGCAGGATAACATGAGTGGACAGATTGAAGAAAAAACGCAGGAAGAAGTTGATGTAAAAGATGGAGATTTCTTATGAAAAAGATATACTATGGTCTTTGGCAGGACTTTTATTCATTATCCTGGACTGTTCGGTTTGCCGTTGAAGTTATGATTATCTGTGTATTACTCTTTTTTGTATTTGGTGTAATAAGAGCGATATTCCGAAAACTTAAATTAAGGGAAGTTGGGATCAAGCTGGTTGCGTTGATTGGAACTTCTATTCTACCCTTCTTTGGAAGAGACAGCGAATGGGCGCATAATGCAGATGAAGGATTAGTTCGTTGGGCAAACCGAAAAATGGAGTTTCCAATGACAGGAAGGCAAAATAAGCTGCAAATACTTATTGTCGTATTTATGTGCATGATATACTTATTGGGAATTTTGCCTGAGACGCCTCTGATAAATTACCTGGATGACGGGCTTAAGGATAAAGTATGTGTCATACAACAAAGTGCACAAGAACTGGAGGCGGCAGTCTCCAAGGGCTATAACTCCTACGAGCCGATCCTTACCTGGAATGAGAAAAAACAAAATGATACGAAACAGGCAATACAGATCCACTTAGATAAGAAGTCTGAAAAGATATATAAAGAAGCTTCCTCTAAGTCAAAGGCAGTGGCAAAGGTAACGAAAAAAGATAAAATAGAATACCAGAGTGATTATAAAAAAGTCAAGAAAAGAATATGGCTGAAGGTATACTTGCCGGAGCGAAAAATTGAAGGATGGCTAAGAAGTGAAGCAGTAGAGAAAACACAGATGAAGAAAATAATTGGGAGGTAACCGCTATGGATAAGGACTTTGCTCAGTTAGAAAAAGAACTTATGGAAAAGATTTTTGAGTTTAGTGAAGAAGCTCGATCTAATGATACAGACGAAATGATAAAGGATCTTGATCTATTTGAAGATTTAAAATATGATTCGGTTTCTCTGGTAGATCTGCTGATATCTTTGGAAGAAAAATATGATGTGGAGTTAACCGAAGATATGTCAGATTTGATAGACAATTTAGATAATATTGGACAGTTTGTGGAGTATATTTTAGAGAAGATACTGGATGCGCAGTAGAATAGTATATGTATGATCTATAAACATTTGATAGGAGAAATAGACTATGACAAAAGATAAGATTGCTGAATATGCCTATGAACAAGTGCCATTTTACAAAGATTTGGCTGATAAGAAAATAATGTCGTGGAAAGATTATCCTATCGTTGACAAAAATATGGTACGACAAAACATAGATTCCGTATTTTCACCAGAATACATGATGGATCATTTATCAGACAGACTGGAGCATGTTATGACATCTGGATCCACTGGTGACTGCCTGGACATACTTTGGAAAAAAGACCAGAAAATTAAATCATTGACGCCATTATGGATCAAGAGAAAAAAATATTATGGTATATTACCCAAAGATAAAAGGTGTTACTTTTTTACAACTAAAATTCTGGATGGCGAAGATCTCCAGATCGAAGAGACAAGATATGGACTTGGTTTCAATAAAATGGATCTGTCGGAGAGTAAAGTGCTGGAGATATATAATAGGATGGTGGAGTTTAGTCCCAAATGGATGATTGTACAGCCGTCTATTATACTGTTGTTTATAAATGTGATAAAAGCGCATAGTCTTCCATCATTGCCAGAATTAAGGTACATTGAACTTACAGGGGAACGGATCACCGGTGAGGCAAAATCTTCAATTGCAGATTTTTTTAGATGTAAGGTAGCGGATCAGTATGGGTGCTATGAGGCGAATAGTATCGCATACGAATGTCCTTATGGTGGTTTGCATGTAATGACAGATAATGTGTATGTTGAAACAGCAGGGGAAAATGAAGATGATATATGTATTACATCGTTACATAACAGGGTAATGCCTTTTATTCGCTACAAGATAGGGGATAGAGGAAAAATAATTCACAATCACAATTGTCAGTGTGGAAGTCAGGAACCGATAATAGAGCTGAACATGGCAAGAGAGAACGATTGGATTTACAATAAAGATGGAACCAAATGCCATAGTGACCTATTTTGCAACGTAATAGATAAAATCAATTTAGCTCTCCAGCAGGCAGTGATTCAATTTCAAATTATACAGAAGGATTATCATGAGTTTGACGTATATCTTGTTATAGATGAGGAAGAAGAAACGGATATGATACAGCAGTTATTTTTAGAAAATTATGAGAAATATCAGGAAAAAAGCAGGTTTCATTTTTTCTTTGTTGATTATTTATATCCAAGTGAGAAAACGGGTAAATTAGCGTGGTTTATATCAAATGTGGAGGAGGAAATATTATGAAAATGAAGGAAATCGCAAAGAAATTATGTGTTGCAATTACGGTGACAGCGGTGGTGATGTACTATTCCGGATTTGGTATTAATGCGGAATTTTGTAAGGGAGCAAGTGCTAAGAAGCCCTTGGCAGGCCAGGAATATATAATAAGGACTAAAACAAAAGGACCTCTGGCTAAAATCAAAAAAAATTATTCAGAAAGCAACAATATCAATGACAATAAGCAGGATCTTCTGGAAGAGAATAACATGATTTCTTTAGAATTATCCCAAACAGAGGTAAAAGAGTTATCTGTGGATGATAACATAGAATTTGTTGAGGAAGATGCAATGGTAGAGGCCAGTACCCAAAACAATAAAATTATATTAAATGAAAAGAAACCCCATAAAAAACAGGAGAAAGTGAATAAGAAGAACAGTTCTGGTCATGAATGGAATGTACAGATGATAAATGCAGATAAAATCAAAAAGAATAAGTTAAAAAGGAAGATCAAGATAGCTCTTCTTGATTCAGGAGTAGATGCGGGAAATGATATATCACTGGCATACTCAATAAGTCTGGTTCCAGGGGAAGAAGAAATGACCAAGATATTTATGGATGGAAGCGGACATGGTTCCAGTGTCGCGAGTTTAATCGCAGCAGAAGACAATGGGGAGGGAATAACAGGCATTAATCCCAATGCGGAAATTTATTCTATTCGTGTATTAGATGATGCAAACCAAGCCCCATTAAGTCGTGTTATCGAAGGAATTTATCTGGCGATAGAACAGAAAGTGAATATTATAAATATGAGTTTCGGATTAAATACATATTCAAAAGCTTTGGAAGAAGCAGTCGAAGCTGCCTCTGAGGAGGGAATATTGATTGTGGCAGCCGCAGGAAACACAGGGGATAATGGTGTTCAATATCCTGCTGCATATGATGAAGTGTTAGCTGTGGGTTCTGTAGATAAGCAGGGGGAGGTGACAGAGCATAGTGCAAAGGGAGAAGAAATAGAGATTGTTGCTCCTGGGGAATTAGTCCGTACAACAGGATTTCTGGGAACAGAGATGGTTTCTTCAGGAACAAGCCTGGCGGCGCCACAGGTGGCAGCAGCAGCTTCCTTGATTTGGGAAAGGGATCCAAGTGCATCAGCAGATTTCGTTAGAGACCTGTTAAAAGAGAGCGCGAATCTATATGGAGAAGCTGAATCATATGGAAGTGGATTAGTTGATGCTGAGTATGCACTAGACCATTATGATGAGTTTAAAAAGAACACTAATTCTAGAGGAAAAAGTGAACAAGATTTACGAATTGAAGAAAATAAAGAGAAAATTACTACCTTTGAAGATACAGGTTGCGTAGAAGGGTGTTGGTATGGAAATAATCATGCCAATATGGTATCAGCTGGGTATTTTAATGTGCGAGAAGGAGCCAGATTTCCGGATACAGATAAATATATAGATAAGGACACCTATGTATTTAAACGTATGAGCATAAATCCATGGTGGCATGGATATTACAAGTATACAAACTATATAAAAGCAGTTATTTATGCTACAAGAATGGGTGATGCAATATATTATTATGGGAAAGGAAATCAAATCAAAGCCTCAAATCCAAATTATAATAATGCTACTGTTATGTTAAGTGATATTAAATACATGGATAACCATAATGTATGGGCAAATGAATTAATAAGGATAAAAGATATAAATAAAAATAATGAAAAAGCGCAAGCTCAAAAAGAAACCGTTGGTTTTAGGCGTGCATTTATATGGGGAATGGCGATACATGCAGCAACAGATACCTATGCTCATAGCGTGAGGTATCAGGGCAAGTTGATAACTCATAGTACTAAGGTTAATGGAGTAGAACGTGCGGATAGTACGGAGGTATGCAGGAATAGATATAAAGATGCCCAGAAGATTGCCAGTCAGATAATGGAAAGATATATAAATAAGCAAAGCTTAAGCGTAAATGATTTAATACTTCCACAGGCACCTACTGATTATCAAATATTTAATCTATATAAGAATGTTGCAAGTATGGATTTGAATGCTGCCTCCAGGGTTAGTAGTTATTCATATTCTTCATCATCGAAATAGGAGGCGATTTTATGAGTTTAAAAAAATTAGGTTTATTAGGTTTTTTATGCATGTGCATTTTATATTCGTATACAACCAGCGCTGCTAAATCAGAGGAGGAATATTCAGAAACTATTGGAAAATTTAAATATACATATTGTAATTATGCCTCTGATCAAATATGGATTACATTAATTGAACCTGTTTCAGATCAAGGGATAAGTATTCTTAAAATACCATCTAAGATAGGGGGGAAGAAAGTTACAAAGTTAGGATCAAAGTATGACAACGACCAGGAGTATAGAGAGTATAATATTTTTGGCTTTTGGGTTTCTGAAAATGATGGGAAGTTAAAACCAAAAAAAATGATAAATAGGGTGGAGAAAATTAAAAATATAGTGATTCCAAAAACAGTAATAGACGTGACACCAAACAGTTTTACAAAACTTCAAAACGGAAAAAAAATTAACATTCCAAAAGGAATTACGCAAAATATTACAAACTTTTGTGAAGTAAGGTGGAAAAAGTTTTCAGTCTCTTCAAAAAACAAAAAGTATAAGGTTGAGGATGGCGTGCTTTTGTCGAAAGATGGTAAATTGGCATATGGTTCCGTAATGCCTATGAAAAAACTGAGTATTCCCAGAGGGGTAAAAACTATTGAAGATAAAAGTATTTTCTATAGTTCTGGAGCAACTGATTTTTATATTCCTGCTTCTGTGAATAAGATAGGTTTTCAATCGCTTTTTTTTAATAATGTAGTTAGATTTCATGTTTCAAAGAAAAATAAACATTATGCGGAAACGGAGAATTGCGTCTATAGTAAAAAAACAGGGCGGTTAGTTGCTGCTTCGGTCAAGAATTCTACATTTACAGTACCTAAAGGAATAACATATTTGAGTAAGACAAATTTTGCAGGAGGACCTGTAAAGAAGTTTATCATCCCAGCCTCTGTTAAAAAGATAGAGGGTTTTTGGTGTCCGTATATAGAGAATATTACTTATGTATTTAAAGGAAAAAGGCCACCAAAGATAGAGAACAGCTTTGCTTTTAAAGGAATCAGGCTGCAGGTGCCCAAAGGTTGTAAGAAGGCGTATCGGTGGGCGGTAAAAACAACAAGTGATTACTATGGGGAGAAGATAGAAATAAGTGAAGTTTAGTATGTGAAGAAAATAAGGGATACTATAAATGACAGTTTTTTATACGAGGATAGTTTGATTGTATTAAGCTGGTTTAGCTGTCTATTTTTTTCTGTAAACTAACAATATAATAAAATGATGCTATTGCAGGAAAATATAATGGAACACAACAAGATTTGCAAAAAATAAAACTTGGATCAGTAATGCCAGATAAAATTTTGTCATTAAAAGAGGGAATGTTTCCAACTTTTCACGGAAGAAATATAAGAACTCTTGCTCCAGAACAGTGGAGAGAGGGAGGATTGCCAGGGGCTCCCAGTGAAGCAGATAAGAAGTTATATTATTATGGGATGGCCATCCATGCAGCAACCGATGCAGTAGCACACCATTCTTTTGGATGGCAAAACATTTATACCGGATGATACAGGATTAAGAAATACACTGCTTAATAGTGTAACATTTAAAATGGAGAATATAACCAAAAACGCCAAAAGAGTTAATTCAAGTGTGGTTTCTGACAGTGAGGCTATGACATTTTTTGACAAATATAATAAAAATTTTACGCATAATTATGGATCTTCAAGTAAATAGATTCAATTATGGTATTCTGGTTATTTCAGCTCCTGGAGCATCATCTAGGAGCTGAGTAATAAATTGTAATACTTTATGAAAGGAAGTGCTATATGAAAACAAAAGTATTTTATTTATTATTTATTGGGTTTTTGATTTATGGTATGAATCAGAACAAAGATACTGTTCGGGCAGAAAATATACAAATTACAGAAAGTACATTTCCCGACACGTATTTTCGTCAATTTATTCTTGCCAATATAGACAAGAACAGGGACAGTATATTAAGTGATTGGGAGATCAGCAAGACAACAAAAATAAAGATAACATATGAAGAGTTGGAGTATGGCTATTCGGGATACGGGCGTGGGCTGTCAACAGATGTTAATTTTCAAGGAATAGAATATTTTACTAATCTGCAGGATCTGGAGATTGATGCAGACGAATTGTCGCAGTACAGTGAATTAGGTGACGAAGGCTGTGAAATGGCGCTTGATTTAAAATTGGATCTATCGAAAAATAAAAAAATAAAACGCTTTTTTTGCAGAGCAAATTCTGTAGAAGGTCTGGATCTTTCACAACATCATCAGTTGCAGGATGTGTATTTGTATACAGTCTGAGATCAGAAATATCCAGTTCAAAATCTGAGTAAACACGTAAATTTGAAAAAGGTACATGTTGGAGAACATGTTATTTTGCCAAAAAAGTTACCCCAGTTGACGGAATTTGAGTATTTTGGAAAATCAAAATGCAAGTTCAACGTAAATAGCTGTAAAAAACTAAAAAAATTAATCTGTTCCTATATATTTGGTGCTGCTCCAAAATATTAAATACCGGAATCCAGTACCTGCCGGTAGATTCCATACAAACATCTTTGCAGTTATATTTGGCAAGCCAGTCACACAGCCCATTCAGTCCTTTCGTAAAGGAAGAAAAGCGGGCCT
>JAAVZE010000018.1 GCA_022791495.1 Eubacterium sp. | reverse complement strand
TACTACAGAAGGCGAATCTTTGGAAGACGACTATATGGCAGAGGGAGTTTTCCTGCCGGATACATTAGAACGTATTGGGGAGATGGCATTTGCGTTTTTAGGGGGATTGAAGGAGATTGATATTCCGGCTGGTGTAAAGTGCATTGGTGAAGGAGCGTTTGCACATTCTTCTAACCTGCAGACCGTTACTTTCTCAAGTGGATGTAAATTGGAAAAGGTAGATGCGTATGCTTTTAGTGGTTGTAGTGGTTTGAAGAATATTGTGCTGCCAGAAGGTCTTTCATATATTGGTGACAGTGCCTTCATAGAATGCAGATCCCTGAAGAAAATTAATATTCCGGATAGTGTGAGTAAAATTGGAGATCGGCTTTTTTATGAATGCTATCAATTAGAATCGATTAAAATTCCGGAGGGTATTATGTCAATTCCCACTGGAATGTTTATTAAATGTTATAATTTGACGAAGGTTGAGATGTCAAATAATATTAAAAAGATTGGCTCTTGTGCATTTTCATTCTGTTCTAATATGGAAAAAATCAATATCCCCTCAGAGTTAGAAGAGGTGGGGAAACAGGCATTTATCTATTGCGCGGCTCTAGAAGAACTGAATCTTCCGGATACCGTAACCAGGATTGGTGTGGATGCTTTAGAAGGGTGCTCTGGATTGAAGAGGATTCGGTTGCCTCAAAAATTAAAAGAAATTCCGTCAAAAATGCTCTATGACTGCACTGGATTGAAAAAAATCAAGATCCCGGCTACGGTCACGAAGATTGGGAAGAACGCATTTGGAGGATGTGCCAGGTTAAAAAGATTAGTGATTCCCCCCAATGTTAAAAAAATTGATCCGTGCCATCAAGATTGTCCTGGGTTAAAGGAAATACTTAATAAATCCAAGGTAACATATTCATTGTCAGCGAGTGAACTTGTAATGAACTGGTATCAGGGGAAGAAAAAAGTTACGGAAGTAAAGCCGGGAAAGGCGGTTGTTTCTAAAGGAAAACGCTTTCAAATTACATATGCTTCTGGATTGCTGAAAAAATACAAGATAGATGTAAATGGAAAACTTCCGACATCTTATGCGTATGGTAAAGAACCTAAAATGCCACAGAAGGTAAAGGCGGCTGATTCCGGCATACTTTTTATGGGATGGCGCTATCGGGTAAATAGTAAGAAATATAAGTCTGGCCCTACCCGCACATGGTATAATGCCAGAGTAACGCAGTTTAGTAAAGGATTAAAGGGGGATGTGAAAGTATTTCCAATGATAGACAAGGTTATGGTAAGAAAGAACAGTACAAAAAAGGTTGTTATGGTTTCCAAAGTGCTGTTAAAGGACTATTTAACCGCAGATAGTATTGATCTCGGATATATTGGCAAGGACCCTGGTCCAAGATATTTAATGTTTCAGGCAAGATATGCAGACAATAAGCACATGAAAAATGCGAAGTATTTACCTTTGCTTAGTCATGAATGGACAAGAAGGTTTACATTAAAAAACTTAAAAAAAGGAAAGGTATATTACATTCAATATCGAAGTATTCCGTTATTATATTTTGGGGTACCGTGTGAAACCTGCTGGGGGCAGACGTTTAAAGTGAAAATAAAGTAATAGAAGTACAGCCGGGTAACCCTTTCCCTGTCACCGCATACAATATAATAACCAGACATACGTAAGGGTAATGTTCATTTGGACATTACCCTTTTTAGATCGGTGATGAAAGTATGGTATTATTGGGAATCCTTCTGCCCTTTATGGGAACAGCCGCGGGGGCGGCTTCAGTCTTATTCCTTAGAAACAAGATGAGTGACAAACTTCTGACGATCATGATGGGTTTTACCTCGGGGATTATGATGGCGGCGGCGGTCTGGTCTCTTCTGCTTCCGGCGATCGACATGTCTTCTTCTATGGGGAAGCTTGCTTTTCTGCCGGCGTCCGGCGGCTTTTTGGGAGGCGTGTTCTTCCTTTTGCTCCTGGACCGGGTGATCCCTCACATTCATGCTAAGACAAACCAGAAAGAGGGACCGGACAGCCAGTTAAAAAAGGTGACGATGATGGTGCTGGCGGTCACTCTGCACAACGTTCCTGAGGGGATGGCTGTGGGAGTTGTCTTTTCCAACTGTATGACAGGAGAGGGAGCGGTGGTTACCATGGCGGGGGCGTTTCTTCTGGCTGTGGGCATTGCCCTCCAGAACATCCCGGAGGGGGCGATCATTTCCGTTCCCCTGAGAGGGTTTGGGAAAAGCAGGCGAAGAGCTTTTGGGTATGGCGTGTTGTCCGGCGTGGTAGAACCTATTGGGGCAGTATTTACCATTCTTCTCACAAAACAGATACAGAATCTTCTGCCGTTTTTGCTGGCATTTGCCGCGGGGGCCATGGTATTTGTCATCATTGAAGAGCTGGTTCCGGAATCTTCGGGGGGAGAAGATTCGGATATGGGAACGATCGGTTTTGCAGTGGGATTTACGATCATGATGATATTGGACGTGGCACTTGGATAATTATCTTCGTAGAAGTTCTTTTTTGTCCAGGCAGCCATATACTGTATATAGAAAGTCCAAATGGGAGGAGAGAAATTTGCATGAATTATCTGCGGAAGATCATATATCTGAATGAATATCATGGGGGAGAGTATGGCAGCAGCATAGGCTTTGTGAAGTTATCTAAAAAGCAGACAAGACTTCGGATCGAGATTCAGTTGACAGGAAAAATATCACTGCACCGTCAGAAAATATATCTGCTCATAAAAAATAAGAATGTGGTAAATAAAATGTTTGCCGATACGGTGACAGAAGAGGGGACAAGGATCGATATCACTCTGGAGCAGCCGGCGGAGGATACGTTGAAAGGCGATATCATAGGGATCATCATTGGCACGGAAAATGAGATCACATGCGGTGGAACACAGGATCACAGCATCAATCTGCTTGATTACGTACATCCGGAAAAAGTGAGAGCAGCAGTGGAGATGCCAGAGGATGTTCCAGAGGAGGCGCCAGACAAGATCCCGGAGCTTTCGGAGCAAAAGGCAGAAGGGACAGAGATGATCTCCGAAGAGCCGGTTTCTGAAGAACCGGCCTCGGAAAAGGCGGTTTCGGAAGAACAGAAGATTCAGGAAACTTCCGAAGTGCAGCCGGATGACAGGAGAGAGACCGGACTGGAGAACCATCAAGAGACTCAACATGAGACCCGGACGGAGGTGGAGCCGGAAGCTGACGAACTGGAAGAAGAGGAGATCGTTCAGATTGAGATCGAAGCCGATCACGATGCGGCATACGAGTTTAGGAAAATCTTTTCCTCCCATCCGGGAATGTATCCTTTTGATGATGATGAAATGGAAGTGTGTGTACAGATTTCCCCGGTGGATTTTTCGGATTTTCCCAAAGCATTCTGGCGGATGGGAAGCAATTCCTTTCTGCTTCAGGGGTATTATAATTACAGGCACCTGCTCCTGTCCCACACGAAGGAGAAGATCTACATCGGGATCCCAGGACAGTATCACAGGAGGGATAAGTATCTGGCGGATATGTTTGGGTTCGGCAGATTTAAGGGAATACATAATAAGCAGATTCGGTTAGGGGATTTTGGGTATTGGATGATGGAATTTGATATGCCTCAGCCGACAGATGGTGGAATGTGCTGTTCATAAAAAGGGAGACAGGGTTCAAATTCGCGCCATTGAGCAGTTTATGGTTTAACAACAGAAAAAAGAGTTCCCTGCACCAGCTTAGTTAACTGTGGCTTACAGCTGGCTGCACAGGGAGCTCTTTTGCGCCAGACATTCCAAAAGGTAATGGCTGCTATACTACGAGATGCCGTATTTTTCGCTCCAGTATCCCACCTGAAGGAGATAGGCAAGCATCTGGGGACCTGCCATGAGCTGGCCGTACCAGGGCTTCCCGTAATCGCTGGGGCTCTTTAGAAAAGCCTCCAGTTTGCGGCGGTCTACGATGCCGGACAGAGGGGAGTTGGTCCGATCGAGCATCTCCATGAGCCGTCCTGCCAGCAGACGTTCATAGGCAGGATCATAGGTTTTAGGATAGGGACTCTTCTTGCGGTACAGGACGGAATCCGGTAGAAGACCTTTTCCAGCTTCCTGCAGAAGACTTTTTGTTCTTCCATTATGGCACTTCATCTCCCATGGGATATTATATACATATCCCAGGATCCTTGGATCTGCAAAAGGAACCCTTGCCTCCAGACCGGAATACATGCTGGCCCGGTCCATGCGGTTGAGAAGCGTCATCATAAACCAGCGGACATTGAGCCATGCGATTTCACGGCGCCTTGCCTCTTCCGGGGTGTCCTCGCTGCAGCGGGGGGTTTGTTCCAGTGTATCCTGGTAGGCATGCCGGGAATAATGCTCCATATGAAGATACTGGGTAAAATCATCCTTTAGCAGAGCTTTTCTTGCGGTCATATCCCATGACCAGGGAAAGGTGTTTTTGTTCCACATATCCTTTCTGTGGAACCAGGGATATCCGCCAAAGATCTCATCGGCGCACTCGCCGGTCAGCGCTACCTGGTTGGATTTTGACACCAGTTCACAAAAATACAACATAGAAGATTCTACGTCTGCCATACAGGGGAAATCCCTGGCGTCAACCGCTTTGTACAGATAATCTGCCTGGGTCTGGTTGTCGCATTCCAGAAAAGTGTGATGGCTTCCGATGTGCTCTGCCATTTCCGCGGCAAAGGGCCGGTCCAGGGAGGACTGGAAAGCATTTGCCTGAAAGTTTTTCTGATTATCTTTAAAATCAAAAGAAAAGGTATTTAGTGTCCGCCCCCGCTCTTTTAAGTGCTTCTGACAGATGGCAGAGACCAGGGAACTGTCCAGCCCTCCGGACAAAAAGCTGCATATGGGAATATCCGATACCATCTGGCGCTGGATGCTGTCCTCGATCAACCATTTTACCTTCTCCACCGTATCTGGGTAAGAGTCTGTGTGTGGGTGTGCTTTCAGCGACCAGAAGAAATGCTTCTGGCAATTATAATAAGGAGCATTCGGAGCGGATGAAAAGGTCAGGCATTCTCCAGGAAGAACCTCCTTCATGTTTTTAAAACCGCCCTTTCCCGGAGTTCTCGCCGGCCCCAGGGCAAATATCTCATTCCAGCAGTCTCTGTCTGCCTCCGCAGGTACGCCATAGGCAAAGATCGCCTTTGGTTCTGAGCCAAAAACCACAGTATCCTGATGTTCCTGATAAAAAAGGGGTTTTACTCCCAAAGGATCTCTTGCCAGCAGTATTTCGCCGCTGTTGTGATCGTAGATGGAAAAAGCAAAAATCCCGTTTAATCTGGAAAAGAAGGCGGTTCCCATGGCGAGATAGCCGTTCAGGATTACCTCTGTGTCACATTTGGTGTTCCAGCGCAGTGAGTAGGAAGAAAGGCTGCTCCGGAGCTCGTCAGTGTTGTAGATCTCACCATTGTATACAATGGTGGCAGTTCTGCCGTGAAAGGAAGCAGTCATAGGCTGGGCGCCCCCCTGGATATCCCGGATGGATAACCTGGTGTGGGCGAGACCGGCGTGACTGTACAGAAGTACATGCTGGTCGTTCGGCCCCCGGTGGACAAGACAGTCCCTCATTTTTTCCAGTGTGCCATACCATTTATTTTTCCTGTTTCTGCCACCGTATTCCGGGGCGAGAAAATCATATTTGTTTTGATAAAAACCTGCGATACCGCACATTTGCTATGCTCCTTTCGGATTATTTCGGACAGGGACCCTGAATGACCGGCTGCAGCTGGCAGCTGTTCAGAGCCTGGCTGATGGT
>JAAVZE010000119.1 GCA_022791495.1 Eubacterium sp. | reverse complement strand
CACCACCACGGGTGTAGCTTTCATGTGCTATCCTCTTTTTGCGCGTTAGCTTTGAGCCTCGCACTCTGAAAACATATGGTCACATGTGCTTGCACGATGTGACCGGTATGTTTTTCAGAGTATGCGGCGAATGCCGCGACCAGTCACAGAAGCGAAGCGTTGTGACTGGTGCGAGGCGATAAAGGGCGGGTTAAGCGGCGAAGCGCATAAGGAAAGCAATTCAAGAAGGGAGGCAGCCATGATAATACTAAATGGAAAAGAAAAAGAGCAGTATTCAGATCTCTCTTTAACAGATCTTTTGCAACGGGAAGGCTATGACACTCGTAAGATTGCGGTAGAGATCAATGGGGAGATCATTCCCAAATCTATTTACAAGGGAAAATGGGTGAAGAGTGGAGACAGAGTTGAGGTAGTCAGTTTTGTAGGAGGTGGCTGACATTTTTGATTGGAACAAGTATATTGTAAATTG
Organism: Eubacterium sp.; assembly: GCA_022791495.1. Classification (GTDB taxonomy): domain Bacteria; phylum Bacillota; class Clostridia; order Lachnospirales; family Lachnospiraceae; genus Eubacterium_F. The sequence continues at coordinate 15,423 of JAAVZE010000119.1, read as the reverse complement.
TCAACCTGCAAGTTTGTGCGTGCACGTCCAAACTTGGTAAGAACTTTTAGTTCTTTAGACACAAAAAGCGTGCTTGAATGGAGGATAAAAATGGATCATGATATTCTGGTACTGGGAGGGCATGAATTTACTTCCCGGTTTATACTTGGCTCTGGAAAATATTCACTGGATCTTATACAGGCTGCTGTTGAACAGGCAGGAGCGCAGATTATTACTCTTGCCTTGAGACGGGCAAATGCTGGAGGAACAGCAAATATTATGGATTATATCCCAGAAGGGGTTACACTGCTTCCCAATACTTCAGGGGCCAGAAATGCAGAAGAGGCTGTCAGGATCGCCAGGCTGTCCAGAGAGGTGGGATGTGGGGATTTTGTGAAAGTTGAGATCATGAGAGACAGCAAATATCTTCTGCCGGACAATTACGAGACTGTGAAAGCGACGGAAATTCTTGCAAGAGAAGGCTTTGTGGTGATGCCTTATATGTATCCGGATCTAAACATAGCAAGAGACCTGTATAATGCGGGGGCGGCGGCTGTGATGCCTCTGGCTGCTCCCATTGGTTCTAACAGAGGATTGTGTACAAAAGAATTTATCCAGATATTGATTGATGAGATCGATCTTCCCATTATCGTGGATGCGGGGATTGGATGTCCCTCCCAGGCATGTGAGGCGATGGAAATGGGGGCGGCGGCTGTGATGGCAAATACGGGAATTGCCACAGCAGGAGATATCCCAGCCATGGCAGAGGCATTTCGTAAGGCAATCGAGGCCGGGCGGACCGCCTGCCTTGCTGGTACGGGAAGAGTACTGGAAAGGGGAGGAAGTGCCTCTTCTCCGCTGACGGGATATATTCAGGATGGAAGCAATATATAATATTTGTTACATTAGTGTGCTGGCACACTAAGTACCTCTTTATTGAAACATTTGAGAACGATAAAATGGAGAAAAGGAAAAATGACAGAGAGAATCAATGAAAGTATTTTAAATGAAGAGATCAAAGAACATCTAAAAGAAAATAGGACAGATCATATGACCTATTTGGAAGGCATGGAGGTTCTAGATTCGGAGATTGATAAATTGGTAATAAAAGCGGCGGAGGCATTTGATTGTGAGCGTTACACGGCGGCGGATGTTCAAAATGCCCTTAACCATGACAGGAAAGGACCAGAAGACTTTGCAGCGTTGCTCTCTCCGGCGGCTCTTCCTCTTTTGGAGGAGATTGCCCAGGCAGCACAGGCGGAGACAAGAAAACATTTTGGTAATTCTATCGCTATGTTTACACCCCTCTACATTGCAAATTATTGTGAGAACTATTGCATTTACTGCGGCTTCAACTGTCACAATAACATCAAACGTGCCAGACTCAACATGGGAGAGATTGAGAAAGAGATGCAGGTGATCGCAGAAACAGGGCTCCAGGAGGTTTTGATTCTGACAGGAGAGAGCCCCAAGATGTCGGATGTCAGATACATCGGTGAGGCATGTAAGACTGCCCGGAAATATTTTAAGATGATCGGTCTGGAAATATATCCGGTGAATTCTGCGGAGTATAAATATCTTCATGAGTGCGGTGCCGATTATGTCACAGTGTTTCAGGAGACCTATAATTCCGACAAGTATGAGACACTTCATCTGTCGGGAAGGAAACGAATTTTTCCCTACCGCCTGAATGCTCAGGAAAGAGCAGTCAGGGGTGGAATGCGGGGCGTGGGGTTTGCGGCGTTGCTGGGACTGGATGATTTTAGGCGGGATGCCTTTGCCACGGGCATGCATGCGTGGTATATTCAGCGAAAATATCCCCATGCAGAGATTGCATTTTCCTGTCCGAGACTGCGCCCGATCATTAATAATGACAAGATCAACCCCATGGATGTTCAAGAGGCGCAGCTACTTCAGGTTGTGTGTGCCTACCGGCTGTTCCTGCCATTTTCTAATATAACTGTTTCCACCAGAGAGTGTGAGAGGGTGAGAGATCATTTGATACAAATCGCTGCTACCAAGGTTTCTGCTGGGGTAAATGTTGGCATTGGAGGCCGGGGTGGAGAGGAAAAGGGAGATGAACAGTTTGAGATTGACGACACGAGGACGGTGGATGAGGTGTACCAGGCGATCCGCGATCATGGGATGCAGCCGGTAATGAGTGATTATATTTATGTATAAGATAAGCAGTGGTGACGGGATCCCGTGTCTTTGTGTCACCAATAGAAAACTGTGTCAGGGAGATTTTTATGAAAGAATCTGGCAGATCGTACAGAATAGGGAAGCGAATGCCATTCTTTTGAGAGAAAAAGATCTTTCTCGGAGTGAATATGAGAATATGGCAGAAAAAGTGCTACGGATCTGTCAAGAGGCAGATATGATGTGCATCCTTCATACCTTCTGGGAGAGTGCTTTGAAGTTACACTGCCATAACATTCATCTTCCCCTGGGGGTTCTTGAAACACTGCCCGATGGAAAGAGGAATTATTTTCAGTGGATCGGATCTTCTGTCCACTCGTTAGAACAGGCAAAGAGGGCAGAGGAATCAGGAGCAGATTATGTGATCGCCGGGCATGTGTTTGAGACTGACTGCAAAAAAGGGCTGCCAGGCCGGGGACTGGAGTTTATCCAAAAGGTGTCCGGGTGTATACACATTCCTGTCTATGGCATCGGCGGCATTTGTCAGGAAAACGCGGAAGCTGTCGTGCAGGCTGGCGCGGCAGGAGTGTGCGTGATGTCTGGATTTATGACTATACGTCAGTAATATCGTAAGGTGTACTTTGATATACATAATAGTTCAACCAGTTGGAAAAGATCAGCTGTCCAGTGGAGCGCCAGCGCACAATTGGTGCCTGGGAAGGATCGTCACCGGGAAAGTAGTTGCATGGTATGCCTGGATTCAGTCCCTTTTCCACATCTCTAAAGTATTCTCTGGCCAGCGTATCGGCGTCGTATTCCGGGTGACAGGTCATGAAGAAATGCCGGCTGTCTGTAGTCTTTATGATCGTGGCACCGGCTGCTTCTGAGACTGCCATCAGTTCAAGTTCTTCTACTGCCAGAATGTCGTCCGTTTTCACACTGGTGGCGCGGGACTGTGGCGCATAGAAAATATCATCAAAGCCACGGAAAAGGGGAGAATTTTTCTTTACAACGGTGTGCTCGTAAACACCCGATAATTTCTGCGGGAGATTTATTTTCTCAATTCCATAATAGTAATAAAGCGCGGCAAAGGCTCCCCAGCACAGATGAAGGGTGGAGTGCACATGAGTTTTGCACCACTCCATGATCCGGCACACTTCCTTCCAATAGCCCACATCCTCAAAGGCAATGTAATCCAGAGGCGCACCGGTGATGATCATACCATCGAATTTACGGTCCATGACTTCGTCAAAGGTGGTGTAAAATGTATCCAGGTGCGTAGGATCCGTGTGCTGCGGAATATAACTGGCGGTTTTTAAAAATTCCACTTCGACTTGTAGCGGGGAGTTAGACAGCTTGCGTAGCAGCTGGGTCTCCGTTATGATCTTGGTGGGCATCAGATTCAGTATGAGTACACTTAAAGGACGGATATCCTGGTGCATAGCACGATGTTCCGTCATTACAAATATATTTTCGTTTTCCAGTATCTCTGTGGCTGGCAGAGAATTGGGGATCTTGATCGGCATAATTTTCCTCATTTCTGTAAAGTCAACGGTATGTTTCTTTGCTAAGTCTATCACAAATAAATTATTCTTTCAAGCATAAAACCCGAGGGTCTCACCGATCGCTCCATTGATCACTAAGTCTGCGTGGGTATTACGGCTGGTTTTGGATTTATTGATCAGAACCAGCTTATCCCCCCTGTAGTAGTCGATTAGCCCGGCGGCGGGATAGACGGCGAGAGAAGTGCCCCCTATAATGAGAACATCTGCATTTTTAATATAAGAGATGGATTTTTCCAAAATATAAGAATCCAGTCCCTCTTCATAAAGCACCACATCCGGCTTGATGGTGCCGCCACAACTGCATTTGGGAATTCCCTTTTGTGGTAGAATATCTTTCAACCCATAAAATTTTTGGCAGTTCATGCAGTAATTGCGGAGGACTGATCCGTGCAGCTCCAGAACTTCCCTGCTTCCTGCTTTCTGGTGCAGACCATCGATATTCTGGGTGATGACAGCTTTAAGTTTGCCCATTTTTTCAAGATTTGCCAACGCCCGGTGGGCAGGATTTGGCTGCGCATCTTCAAATATCATCTTATTCCAGTAAAAACGATAAAATTCTTCCGTATTCTGCATAAAAAAACTATGGCTTAAAATGGTCTCCGGCGGGAAATCATACTGCTGGTTATACAGTCCGTCTACACTGCGGAAATCGGGAATATGACTTTCTGTGGAGACGCCGGCGCCGCCCAAAAATACGATATTATCACTTTCGTCAATCCATTGTTTCAATTGTTCTATTTCATTCATCAAATTTTCCTCTCCTTTCATTCATCTTGTGTATCCATTTTAACACAAAAAGACCTGCACCACACGCATTTTTTGTCATATATTCATAGAAAAAGGAAATAGCCCGCCATCGGGTTAGGAGGAAGAGAATGAAGAAAATCATGGTTCTGGCATTGATGTTTTCTCTGCTGGTACTTTCTCTGTGCAGCTGTGCAAAAAAGGAGGAGGAAGGGCTGACGTCCATCACACTGAATGAAGTGGCGCATTCCATTTTCTATGCTCCCCAGTATGTTGCTATTGAGAAAGGTTATTTCAAGGAGGAAGGGCTGGATGTAAAACTGGTTAATGGTTCCGGCGCCGATAATGTGATGACAGCGGTGTTGTCAGGAGAGGCAGATATTGGATTTATGGGATCGGAAGCTTCGATCTATGTGTTTAATGAGGGATCGGGAGAAAAAATCATTAACTTTGCCCAGCTGACACAGCGCGCTGGTAATTTTCTGGTGGCGAGAAAAGCCGATGAGGATTTTACCTGGAAAAAACTGAAAGGTAAAACAGTACTGGCAGGAAGGAAAGGCGGTATGCCGCAGATGGTATTTGAATACATACTAAAGAAGAATAATATGGATCCCCAGAAGGATCTGAACATGGTTCAGAATATTGATTTTGGCCTTACGGCAGAAGCCTTTGCTTCGGGACAGGGGGATTACTCAGTAGAATTTGAACCCTTTGCGGCATCGCTGGAAAAGGAGAAAAAAGGTGTGGTGGTAGCCTCTCTTGGAGTGGACAGCGGGATGGTTCCCTATACTGCGTATTCTGCTAAGGAAAGTTATATCAAGAAAAATGCGGATACCATTCAGAAGTTTACCAACGCCCTCCAAAAAGGGATGGATTTTGTAAAAAGCCACACGCCGCAGGAAATCGCGGAAGTGATCCAGCCCCAGTTCAAAGAAACAGAGCGGGAAACTCTAACTACTATAATAGAACGATATTACGACCAGGGAACCTGGAAAGATAATCTTGTTTTTGAGAAGGAGAGTTTTGATCTTCTGCAGGATATTCTGGAATCCGGGGGAGAGCTCAGCAGCCGGGTTTCCTATGAGGAACTGGTGAATACGGAATTTGCCAGCAAAGCACCGAAGACTAAATAATTTTTTGTATCGTCCGATATATATAATGAGATTATTTACGTGGGTAAATGGAATTGCCCTGAGACTTTTTACCGGGGGAAGGTTTTGAATACCTGGTGTCAGAACAAGGATGTGATAGAAGATGAATGTTATAGATCGGACGGTATACGCGGGGCAGTCTGGAATGCTGAAAGTGGATGATCAGAGCCAAAGGCATGGGAATACGAAAAAGAAGCCAGCACTCCAGGGAAGCCAGGATAAAAAGGGAGATTCTATTAAATATACGGATGTGACAGAGCTGTCAGAGGAAGGGAAGGCTCTTGCCAGGGCGTTTCAGAAGATGAATGAGAGAAGGAAACAGATGGCTCAGAAGACCCAGAAGGCACAAAAGAAAAAGAAGAAATCCTATGGCGCCCTTGCCCGGGCTCTCGCCATCGCAAGGCGTATCATGAAGGGGGAGAAGGTGCCGCCAAAGGATGAGAATTTCTTGTTCCGTTTTAACAGCGATCTTTATTTGAAAGCGAAGATGATGGCCGTACAGAATGTGAAACCGAAGAAGCATAAGAGCCTGCTGGAGAAGATGCAGGAGGAAGAGGGAGTCAGCGTATCCATCTCATCCTCCCAGACCTCCAGTGAGGGATCGGGAGATTCCTCAGAAGGCTCGGGCGATGAAGATACAGAAGAATGATATCTGGCCCTGCCGTCAGGATACACGGAAGCGTATCCTGACGGCAGAGCTTTTTTGTGACGGGGAGATATAACCATATAGAAGGATGGTATGGACTCCCTTTTTTAGTGACAGCGTGTATTTGCTGCCGGAAACAGTTTTCAGCTTTTTGCCTTTTATTTTGATCTGTGTCTTTTTAGAGTGGTTCCCTTTTTTCCAGGATAGGGTTACCTTATATTTGCCATTATGATTTTTCTTCTTTTTTATTTTTATCCTGGATGGTTTGCCAGGACGTAGTTTTTTCTTTGGCGATACACCAGAAGCCAGATCCTTGTTGTCAGGCTTCAGCGACAGGGAAGGATCTGTGTTGGTTCCCGTTTTATTTATGGAATCAGCTGGCATATTGGGTGAAACTGAGGAATCAGCCGGGGTGGTGGGAGAGGGCGATGGCAGGATGTCGTTGGCAGCAAAGCCCTCGTGAACCGCAAAAAAGGTACCGGAATCATTGGAATAATACAGGGTTCCCTCTGTGTCTGCCGCCAGGCTCTGCAGACAGAACTGGGGATTGTTTTTGGGCTCATACAGGGTTTTTATTTCTGCTGATTCAGCGACCGAGCTGTCTTCAATATAATATATCCCTCCTGGCAGGGTATTCTGGGTAAAATATACATAGACCCGGCGATGGTTTTCCTCCGTGGCATAGCCAGTGGATACGAGAGGAGAGGACTTAATATCCGCCGTACCGGTGGTGGCAGTATAGACGGTGTGCATAGTTCCGGCATCAATGACGCTGATGCGCCCGGCATTGTCGAAATAACTGCATACATAGATTCTGCTGTTGTAAATCGTGGGGGTGCTGGTGCAGTTGACTGTTTTATCGGCGGAATCTCCCAAAAAAACAGAGTTTACCATATCAAAGTTCCCATTTTCGCCCATGCGGATCTGGTACAGGTATCCGTTATTTGAGGTGGTATAGAAGGCATTGGATGCGGCATCATAAGTGATGCCGGCGCGGATCTTCCCCTTGGAGCCAGTGATGGAACTAAGGTCCAGAGTGTCATATACCTGGTCACTGGTCAGGCTGTGAGACACCAGTATGCCATTGTCCCCGCCAAATAAAAGGCAGTCTTCGGCGGGTAATGTGGCTGAGACGGCACCGCTCCAGTAGTATCCGCAGGGGAACGTCTCATTTTGATAGCTCCACCGGGTTTTCCCATCCTCTGCCCTGACACAGTAATAGCAGCCTTCGGATCCGTCTCCGTTGGTGGTGCCTGCGTAGACCAGACCGTTATGAATGTATACGGTGGTCAGAGACTGTCCGCCGAAGGATTCGCTGGTCCAGACCAGGGTCATGGTGTCCATATCGACACACTGCAGCAGTCCCCCTCCCAGGGGAATATATAGACTTTTTCCGTCGGAAGCCATGTGGCACATGGAATTCATAGAGGCACAGAGCTGGAGCGTTGTGAGGATTGTGCCCTCTTTGTCTGTCTTATACAGAACATTTTTACTTACAATGTAGATGTTTTTTTCTGTTATGACAGGAGTAGAATTCATGACAGATCCCATACTCTGGGAAAATCTTTTTTTCCATCTCGGCCCGGTGGTATTTGTGTTAATAGGTGTAGCAGCGTGGATGGTATTGGCTTCGGACCGCCCTTCTTCATTTCGGAAGGATGTCCAGGCAGAAACACTGGAGCAGGGTATCAGAAAGAGAGTGACGATTAGCAGAAGGCATAATATTCGTTTCATAGCTGGTCTCCTTTGCTGTATTTCGTTCAGATCTTTCACAAATAGGGCGCGTTAGGCGCCCTATTTGTAAAGAGGTTATTTTATCATAATTTCTGTGCATGATTTCTGCACATACTAAGTTGCGTAAGCAACTTGCTAATAAGTCCGCCAGGACTTATTTTACTTTAAAAGAAATGATCTTGCTATAGTTACTGTAAATCTTATTTCCATTTTGCAGCCTATAGCAGCGGCATTTTACAAAATATTTTCCTTTTTTAAATTTTTTTGTTACTTTTGTCTTTTTTGTAACGGAAAGTTTTTTGAAGTTCTTTTTATTTTTCTTTGAATAAAATACTTCAAAACCGTCTATGTCTATGACATCCGTTTTTTTCCAGGATATTGTGACTTTTTTCTTTTTTACTTTGGCTTTTATTTTTCTTGGTACCACGGGTTTTTTTATCACACAGCTGTGATGTTGTGGTATTGTTGGAGGCGGAGTGACAGCAGACGCTGGCGGAGCCGGGGTGGTAGAGGCAGGAGGTTGTGTGGTTTTTACCGTGACCTTCGCGTAAGCACGGGAAGTCGCAGGGGTGCCATCTGCATTCATACTGCTGGAAAGCAGGATATAGGTACCCGCTTTGTTAAAGGAGAGCTCTGCCGTGCCGTTTTTGTCCGTGGTGGCCATCCAAGCAATGGCAGGAACCGGACCAGGAGCAGCTGTATTGTCCATGGCAATAACGATATTTTGATCTGACATCGGTATTGTGACTGTGTTCCAGTTTTCATCGAAACTTTCCTTCTTTAGTGTGACAGAAACTTTTTCATTCACTCCCGTCTCATAGGATTCCTTATCAAAATAGGAATAGGAGCTGGACTCGCTGGTAGTAGCGTTATAATACTGTCGGAAAACGACGATACTGTCTCCATCCTGAACCGGGCAGCTGGTAAAGTTGTACTGGGTAAAACCATCTTCCGCGACCGGAGAGGCATTATTCACCCGGAAAGACCAGAAATAGGAGGCATCCAGTGTGTCTTGACCCAGTATGCTGGCAGGATTGCCATAAGCGAAGGTCAGGTCAGAAGCTGGTGTTTTGGATTGGTCTGATATGTATTTTGCCAGGGCATGGGCCGCGGTCACGTGAGCAGTTTCAAGTACCGGTGTCTCCACGGAGGCATTAAAGGTGTCGTTGATCGTGGCTACGGTATCTTTGTCCAGTGTTATCCTGGTAGGCGGAACCAGAGTTTTGCTGGAATCTTCAACCCGTAATGTAACCGTGATCGAGTCATTGGCTGCTTTTGTGTCTGCCAAAATTTCCCCATCTGCCACAAAAATAGAAATAATCATGGCAAGAGAGAGAAGTAGGGCAATGAATCGTTTTTTTGTTTTCATATGCATCCTCATTTCTGCGCATACAGCGCTTGTTGTGTAGTGGGAAACTCGCAAAGCGTGTTTCTCATCGTTAGGTTTCTTATCATCTAATTTAATATAGTAGAACAAAAAATCCCTTTATACCCGGAAAAGGGCATAAAGGGCAGTAATGACAAAACTAGATACAAACAAAACCAATGGTGATCATACCATTGGACAAGGTCATAAGCTGTCAAAACATTTCCTCTCCCTCCGAAAGGTTATATTTCAGACTGTATGGCAGGTCTTTCGACTTATGTATCAACTGCAGATAACGCCTTCCCAGAAAATAATGCCCGACGGGCTTTTCCAGTGGCTGACCGGGAGGTAAAGAAATAACATTCCGGTCCTGTTATCGGCATCCTCAATTACGGCAGCGGGGGCTGTGCCGGATTCGAACCGGCTTCCCTATTAATTCTGCTCACATGCCTGTGCATGCAAATGTGACATCAGAATGTCACCAGAAACCAATACAGCTACTTATATTAAAATAGATTTTTATCATTATAACACAGCTTTGGAAAAAAAGAAAGGAGGGTGAGAAAATTAATTTGGAATTTTAGGTGCAAAGAATATGCATAAAATTTTATTGGCAGGAAAACAGAAATTATGATAAAATAAGTTCTGACAAACTTATTCGCAAGTTGCTTACGTAACTTAGTATGTGCAGAAACCATGCACAGAAATTATGATAAAATAAGTTCTGACAAACTTTTTGTTAGAGAGTTTATAGTCAAAATATATGAAAGGCAAAAGGGGATAAGATAAATATGAATGGTAATAAAAAAATTATTTTAGGCTGCCTGCTTGCCATCGCTGTACTGAGTACAGTGTTGATCATAAAGGGAATGGAAAATGTTTCTACTGATGTAGTGGAAAATGAAGTGATTTCCCAGGGAAGAACTGTCTCTGCGGTTCCGAACAAAGAGACCAGAGCCGCCATATCTTCCAGCGGTCCCGGAGAAGCAGCAGTGAGTTCTGCTGCTCTCCGGAAAAAAGAATATTCTAATAAGAAGGAGTCTGTTAAGAAGAGTAACGACCATAAGAAAGAACCGAAGAAAACCAAAGAACCAGATAAAAAAGAAGACAAAAAAACGGACAGAAAAACAGATAAGTCTGCAGTCAAGAAAGCAGATAAGAAATCAGTGGATAAACCGTCGGTTAAAATAAAGTCTCCAGAAAAGAACACTGGTTCTGAACCGAAGTCACAGAACACAAAGAGTCCGGAAAAAAGTACCCAGGCTGCTGCTCCAGCACCGACTCTGTCTCCGGCTGCGGCGAGTGCGACGGTACAGGAGAAGAATGAATGCAGTCTTACCATCACCTGCCAGGAAGTTTTTTCCCATATGGATAAGCTGAGTGAAAGTGCCAAAAAAGTAATTCCGAAAGATGGAATTATTTTGAAGGGGACTTTTACATTTGAAGAGGGAGAGACGGTTTTTGATGTGCTGAAACGGGTGTGTAAAGAGAGAGAGATTCATTTGGACTATGTCTTTACGCCACTATATTCTACTTATTATATTAAAGGAATACATAATCTGTATGAGTTTGACTGTGGGGATGAGAGCGGGTGGATGTATTCCGTAAATGGAAAGGATCCGGGAAACGGCTGCAATAAATACAAATTGAAAAAAGGCGATCAGGTGGTGTTTAATTATACCTGTGAATATTAAGCCGGGGCAGTTCAAGTTAATTGGTGCCGTTGAAATGAAAAGGAGGAGTGCCTGTGAATGGTTTCAGTAAATATCATCCCGCGGTGATCTTCATATATTTTGTGGCAGTGACGGTCATAACGGTTTTTGTATTTGATCCCGTGCTCCTGGGAATTACCTTCATCAGTCAGAGCGCCTTTTACCTGTATCTGAAAGGTATGTCTGAGGGAATAAGTTTTGTGGGAAAATGTCTGGGGATAGTTGTGATCTGTGGCGGGATCAATGCCCTGGTCAACCACCGGGGAGTTACAGTACTGTGCTGGATCGGTGAGCTTCCGCTGACCGTAGAATGTTTATTCTACGGTTGTATGACAGGAACTCTTCTGGCAGCTTCCCTTCTGATGTTCGGGTGCTGCAGCCAGATGATGACTTCGGAGAAGATCCTGTGTCTTTTCGGAAACCGGATGCCCCACGCGTGCCTTTTATTTTCCATGGCACTGCGGCTGATTCCTAAAATCCGGCGGGATTATAAAATGATCCGGGAGAACCATAAACTGCAGAAGGGGATTTTGACGACGCTGGTGGGACTTGCCCTGGAAGATTCTTTGGAAATGGGCACCGCTATGAGAGACCGTGGGTACGGAAAGCGACTAAAGGGAAAAAGGCGGACCAGCATTTATACCCGTAGGTTTCAGAGAAGAGATCTGGCATTGATGGTGTGTCTGCTTCTTGCTGCTTCGATAGGTATGGGGCTGCATGTCTGCTCCCGGACAAGATTTCTTGCCTTTCCATATATGGAATACAGCCGGGATGGAATGGGTATGGGAGCGTACTTTTTATTTGCTTTATTGTTTTTTATTCCTTTGGGTATAAATATTAGGGAGGAGCTCAGATGGAGACATATCGTTTCAAAGATATAAGCTATACATACGGCGGAAGTACAGAAGCCGTGTTAAAAAACGTTTCCTTTGATGTGGGAAGAGGAGAGTTTGTGGTGGTCTGCGGGGCATCGGGATCTGGCAAGACGACGCTTCTCCGCTGTATCAAGGAAGCGCACCAGGAGTTCGGCTATGTATCCCAGAATCCTTCCAATCAGATCGTGACGGATAAGGTACGGCATGAGCTGGCTTTTGGGATGGAGAATATGGGAATCCAGACGGAGAAGATGCGGCATGCCATCGCTGGTACTGCTACGTATTTTGGAATGGAGGACTGGATGGAGAGGGATACCTGTTCTCTGTCGGGAGGGGAAAAACAGCTTTTGAATCTTGCTTCGGTACTGGTGATGGATCCGGAGGTGATCCTGCTGGATGAGCCCACCGCACAATTGGATCCTATGGCGGCATCTGCCTTTTTGGATATCCTGCGGCGTCTGAATTCCCAGCTGGGGATCACGGTCATTCTTGTGGAACAGCGTCTGGAGGAAGTGCTGGCACTTTGTGACAAAATGCTGGTGCTCCATAAGGGGCAGATCGCTGCCTGGGGGGAGCTGCATCAGGTATATGAAAAAATATGCCATTCTGAATTATCGGAGGAGTTTTTAGATTATATGCCCTCTTTTGTCCGGCTCTACCACCGGTTTTCCCGGGAAAGAAATGCCTGTCCCTCTAGTGTGAAAGAATGCCGGAGCTGGTTTTACGGCAATGATATTCAGTGCCCGGCTGTGGATCCGGAACTATCTCTGGAGGAGATGGAGGGAAGAACGTCTATTGAGTGCCGCAATTTGTTTTTCCGCTATGAGAAAAAGGGAAAAGATGTGCTGAGGGAGGTTTGTTTTGAGGCAGTGCCCGGCAGGATTTATGGTATCGCTGGTGGGAACGGCACCGGAAAATCTACTTTTTTAAAAGTGCTTGCGGGAGCAGAAAAATGTTATCATGGGAAAATAAAAATTCAGGGTAGGGTTTCTTATCTGCCTCAGGAGCCAAAATACATGTTTATAGGAGACCGGATCTGTGATATAATAAAAACGGAGCCAGCGGTGGAAAAATTTGGACTGCAGCCAATCCTTGACAGGCATCCCTATGATGTGAGCGGCGGACAGATGCAGCGGACGGCAATGGCGTACCTGTACGAACAGGACGGGGACATTTATTTGTTTGACGAGCCGACGAAAGGACTGGATCCTTTTTGGAAAAGACAGTTTGGTTTATGGCTGGCAGAATTAGCGCATGCGGGAAAGACTGTGATCGTGGTATCCCATGATGTGGAATTTGCCGCCAATACCTGTGAATTTATGTCCATGAGTTTTGATAGAGAAATTTCACCGCCGATGAAAACACAGAATTTTTTCCGGGGAGGTCTTTTTTATACGACAGCGGTTCAGCGGATTGTGGGAGACAAGTATCCGCAGATCGTGTCAGAAAGGTTTATTTATGAAGAGTAGGAAAGAATGGGGATACGTGCTGGTGCTGATCTTCTGCATCGCACTTCTTGTCTATAGTCTTTTGGTACTGAGAGGCAGGGAATATTATTATGTCAGTCTGGCAATCATGTTAGCAGGAGTGATTTTGTTCGTTTTTGGGTTTGAGAACCGAAGGCCTTCTGTGGCTGAATTGACGATTATTGCGGTAATGTGTGCTATCGGGGTAGTTTCGCGGGTTTCTTTTTTTATTCTTCCCCAGATCAAGCCGCTGGCGGCTGTGGTCATTATCACAGGAATCTCTCTGGGAGCAGAGTCTGGGTTTATCACAGGGACTGTCAGTGCTTTTGTGTCAAACTTTTATTTTGGACAAGGTTCCTGGACGCCCTTTCAGATGTTTGCATTAGGTTTAGTGGGCTTTTTTGCCGGGATTGTTTTCCGAAAGCTGCCGGTAAACCGGCTTTCAATCTCAATCTATGGGTTGATATCCGTTGTGGTAGTTTATGGAGGCATTGTAGATATCAACACACTTTTTTATTCCATGGGAGAAAATACATGGAATTCTATCCTGTGGGTATATGGGACAGGCTTGCCGATGAATCTTATGTTCGGCATATCTACGGTTGTATTTCTTGTCCTGCTTCACAAACCGGTGTTGAGCAGGCTGACGAGGGTTAAAATAAAATATCATTTGATTGAACAGGAAAAGGAGAGCAGGTTATGAGCAGGGTAAAGATCATTACAGACAGTAACAGTGGGATCACACAACGGCAGGGAAAGGAAATGGGCGTTGAGGTGGTGCCGATGCCGTTTTATATCAATGAGACCCAGTATCTCGAAGATATAACGATGACCCAGGAGGATTTTTACCGGGCTCTTGCGGATGACAGGGCAGAAGTATCCACATCCCAGCCGTCACCGGAGACTATTATGGAGATGTGGACGCGGGGACTGGAGGAGTACGATGAAATCGTACATATTCCCATGTCCAGCGGCATCAGCAGCTCCTGTGCTACGGCTATGATGCTGGCGCAGGAGGATGAGTTTGAGGGCAGGGTCTATGTGGTGGATAACCAGAGGATCTCTGTGACTCAAAGAAGATCGGTACTTCAGGCAAAGGAACTGGCAGATAAAGGATTCTCAGGAAAGGAGATCTTTGATATTTTGACCAGAGATAAGCTTGAGAGCAGTATCTATATTATGGTAGATACATTGAAATATCTGAAAAAGGGTGGCAGGCTGACGCCGGCTGTGGCGGCCATCGGAACGGTACTGCGCATCAAGCCGGTGCTGCAGATCCAGGGAGACAAGCTGGATTCCTATGCCAAAGTTAAGACGCTGAAACAGGCGAAGCAGACTATGATCAAAGCCATCACTTCGGATCTGGAACATCGTTTTGCCGATTCGGGAAACATGTATATAGACATTGCCCATACCCAGAACCGGGAAGAGGCGGAGAAATTCCGGGAGGAACTAAATTTGCTCTTTCCAGGACATGATATCCATATCGATCCGCTGTCTCTCAGTGTTTCATGTCATATCGGGCCTGGGGCGCTGGCAGTGACGTTGTCTAATGAACCCAAAGAATTGAAATAGATATACAAGTCCGCGTATTGATCAAGGAAACTCCATCAGCCCCGTGATGTTATCTAATGAACCAAAAGGATTGAAATAGATATATAAAACCGGCAGTAAGTGGAAAATCCATTTACTGCCGGTTTCGTAGAAAAAGAGGAAAACAAAAACTTCTTATAAGCTAGTCATTATTTGCTTTCAGATGGCTTAACATAAACATCGACATCTTCGTCGTCGTCATCAAAGTCATCGTCAAATTCATCATAATCAAAATCGCCATCAAAATCATCCAGATAACGGGGAGTTACATGACGGTATACCGCGTAAGCAATCGCTGCTACAGAAGCAACGACACCAATGATCGCAAGAACCCATAACAGACAATTTTTTCTTTCCTCATCCGCATTTTTTTTGTTCAACAGCTGGTTGATCTTAGCGCTGTTAACAAGATCATCAATCTTTCCGCACATATATCACTACCATCCTTTCCTT
>JAAVZE010000118.1 GCA_022791495.1 Eubacterium sp. | reverse complement strand
GGAAGTCGTAGATGGCAAGAAAGTTACCGTTTTTGATATCGTTGACAAGGAAATCAAAAAAGAAGCTCCTTCCAGACTGCATGCAAGACGTCAGATGAACAAGATGCTTTACGGTATCAAAGAAGTTCCGACGGCTACAGCAGGACGTAAAAAAGGAACGAAGACAATCGATATTGCAAGCAAGCTGTTTGATGAAATTGCACCGAAGTATGCTGACCGCAAGGGCGGTTATACAAGAATTATCAAGATCGGACCCCGTAAGGGCGATGCGGCAATGGAAGTTGTAATTGAACTTGTGTAAAGGTTTTCTGATATCATTATGGCGGTATGACGAATGTCATATCGCCATAAATATTTGTGTAAGCGCACCCGCAAATTCGGGCGGTCCCGCGAAGTGGACCCTCTGGGTTTGGGAAAAATGAGGACACAGGTTGTCTGGTGTGCAGAAATGGAGGAAAAGATGAGAAAAACAGCAAAATTATTATGTCTGGTATTGATATTAGGTCTGGGAATTACTGGATGCGGCGGTAATTCAAAAGAGAAAGAGCAGTCTGGTAAGACTAATACGACGGGCTCCGGAAAACAGCAGGAATCACAGACTGGTGAGACACTTACGGGAAAACATCACGTGGAGATACAGATAAAGGATTATGGTACCATTAAGGCGGAACTGGATGCGGATGTGGCGCCGGTCTCCGTTTCCAACTTTGTATCTCTGGCGAAGAGTGGGTTTTATGACGGCTTGACCTTTCACCGTATCATTTCTGGATTTATGATTCAGGGAGGAGATCCTAAGGGCGACGGAACAGGTGGTTCTGACAAGAATATCAAAGGAGAGTTTTCTGCCAACGGAGTAGAAAACAGCATTTCCCATGTCAGGGGGACGCTTTCCATGGCACGTGCCCAGGATTATGACAGTGCAAGTTCCCAGTTTTTTATTATGCATCAGGATAATGCATCCCTGGACGGCCAATATGCGGCATTTGGAAAAGTGACAGAGGGAATGGAAATTGTGGATCAGATCTGTGAAAAGACGCCGGTGGTGGACGGAAATGGAAAAGTGGAGGCAGACAAGCAGCCAAAGATTGAGGCCATAAAGGTGATTGACTAATGGGCCAGCATGGTTTCAGAAAGGAGAAAAGATGAAAGTATATGACGAACTGGAAGCCCGTGGACTGATCGCCCAGGTGACCGATGAAAATGAAATCAAGGAGCTGGTAAATAACGGCAAGGCTGTATTTTACATTGGATTTGATCCAACGGCCGATAGTCTTCACGTGGGACATTTTATGGCTCTTTGTCTGATGAAAAGACTGCAGATGGCTGGAAATAAACCGATCGTGCTGATCGGAGGTGGAACAGCCATGGTAGGGGATCCCTCTGGCAGGACAGATATGCGTCAGATGATGACAGAGGAGACGATCCAACATAATGTGGAGTGTTTTAAAAAGCAGATGAGCCGGTTTATCGACTTCTCGGAAGGCAGAGCTATCGTTGTAAATAATGCAGACTGGCTGATGGATCTGAATTATATGGAAGTACTTAGGGACATCGGACCGCATTTTTCTGTAAACCGAATGCTTGCAGCAGAGTGTTATAAACAGCGCATGGAGAAGGGACTAACCTTTCTGGAGTTCAACTACATGATCATGCAGAGTTATGATTTTTATGCCCTGTTTCAGAAATACGGCTGCAATATGCAGTTTGGCGGGGATGACCAGTGGAGCAATATGCTCGGCGGTACAGAACTGATCCGCCGAAAGCTGGGAAAGGACGCCTATGCCATGACCATCAATCTTCTTCTGAATTCCGAGGGAAAGAAGATGGGAAAGACGCAGTCTGGAGCGGTCTGGCTGGATCCTGAAAAGACCAGTCCCTTTGATTTTTACCAGTACTGGCGGAATGTCAGCGATTCGGATGTGCTGAAATGTTTGCGCATGCTTACTTTCCTGCCGCTGGATCAGATTGACGAGATGGATCAGTGGGAAGGAAGCCAGCTGAATCAGGCAAAAGAAATCCTTGCCTTTGAACTGACCAAGCTTGTACATGGTGAAGAAGAGGCGTTAAAGGCACAGGAAGGTGCCAGGGCTTTGTTTGCCAGTGGAAGTGCGGCACAGATGCCGGAGGTGGAGCTGACAGAGGCTGATTTTGAAGAGGGAAGCATCGGAATTCTCAATCTTCTTGTAAAGGCAGGGCTGGCGCCCTCTAACGGGGAAGCGCGGAGAAATGTCCAGCAGGGCGGCGTGTCGATCGACGGCGAGAAAGTAGAAGATGCCAGGATGCAGGTGGCAAGAGAAAGTATCGGTCCCGAAGGTATCGTGCTGAAACGTGGAAAGAAAAAGTTTATGAGGATCATCGTGAAAGACTTGACATAATGTGACTATTGTGTTAGTCTATTTATATCCAGAACTATTATTCTGGAAATAAAATCACGAAGGAGGAAGTATATGAGACGAAAGTATTTGTTACAAATACTTTTTTGGTTATTCGTGGCAGGTGTGATGAGCCAGAATGGAACTGCCCAGGCGGCAAATGTTTACCGGGTCAACAGATACGGTGAACTTACCTATTATTCCGGAAGTCCATCTGTCACTATCCGCAGCGATACGTCCGCAATATACGAACATGCCTTTGATGGTGTCCGCACCACCAGATTTTCAGTTTCATCTGCAAATCCTTATTTCAAGACGATTGGAGGCGTGCTGTATAGTAAGGATGGAACGTTGCTGCTCAGATGCCCAACGGAGAAAACAGGATCTGTTACCATTCCATCAACGGTAAAGAAGATATCCACAGGAGCTTTTAGGGATTGTTCCAAACTCTCCAGGGTGTTCATTCCGGATTCAGTACATGTGATCGGTGAAGGATGTTTTGAAAATTGTTCTGCCTTACATAGCGTAAGAATTTCCGGACGGCTCGAAAAGATTCCGGATGACTGTTTTGAGGGATGCAGCAGTATGGCAGGCATTGTTATACCCGCATCGGTTCATGAGATAGGGGACAGCGCATTTAACCGGTGTCAGAGCTTGAAGAATATTTCTCTGCCGGATTCGGTGAAACATTTTGGCAGCAGAGTATTTGCAGAATGTGTTGAGCTTACTACAGTAAGGGTATCAAAAAATATGGATACCATAGGAAGCCGCAGTTTTCAGAATTGCACCAGTCTTAAGACTGTGAGCAATACAGGGGGTATCGAGGATATCGGCAATCGTGCATTTTATAATTGTGTGAACCTTCAGACCATGAATTTTTCAGATAAACTTGACCGGATAGGATGGCAGGCATTCCGGAACTGTGTGGCGCTGGGGACGGTACTGATCCCTAGAAAAACGGAGCGTATTGATAAAGATGCTTTCATGGGGGCGGCAAGCCGGTTTATCGTGGATGGGTCAAATCCAAACTATGCCAGCACGAATGGGATGCTGATGTCGGAATCCAAAGAGACATTGATACAGGCTCCGGTGATGGAAAAAGGAAGCCTGAAGATACCTAATGGTACAAAACGTATTTCCTCCAATGCACTGGTGAATGGACAGTATAGCAGTATTTCCCTGCCAGAGGGGATCACAGACATCTACAAGAGGCAGTTTAAGAACTGTGATAAGCTTAAAACGATATATCTGCCTGCCAGTTTGTTGAATATCAGGGGATCCGGTTATGATTCATATGATCTGGGACTGAACAGCCTGGAGAAGATCGCAGTACCCAAAAGCAATACTGCTTACCAGAGTGTAGACGGGGCGGTTTATACAGCAGATGGAAAAGCAATGGTATTTTATCCCTATGGAAGAAAAGGAAGCCTGCGTCTGCCAGATGCCTGTAAGAAGATTGGCAGTCAGATGCGGGAAAATAAGCTGAGCTCCATCAGTGTTTCTTCCAAGAATAAGTATTTTACATCTGTCCATGGAGTACTGTATGACCTGAGGGGAAAGAAGATAAAGTGTTTCCCGATGAACAAGAAAACATATAAAATACCGAAAACCTTGAAGAGTATAGATTATCTCAATCGGGTTAAGGAAGATATGAAATGTAAGGCGATTCAGGTAGCTTCCGGCAATAAGACGTTTTATTCCAAGGGGGGCGTAGTCTTTGAAAAGGGATCTCACACACTGGCTTTTTATCCGACGAAAAAGAAAGGAAGCTACAAAGTACCTGTTTCTACGCGGTATATTGATTCCCGTGCATTTAAGGAAGCTCATTATCTCACGGCCCTTACGATCACGAAAAATGTAAGTCGAAGCGGGGGAACGACCTATTATTTTGACAGATGCCGCAACCTCAAAAAGATTGATGTGAACCAGGGAGAGCTGAATTACATCAGCATGAGTTTTTCAGGCTGTAACAAACTGAAAAGCATTTCTTTCCCGTCCAACATCATGACCACGGATCTATGGGGACTTCCGGAGGGTGTGACCATTCGCGGATGGCAGAACACCCAGGCAAAGGAGTCTGCGGAGAGAGCCAAAGGAAAATTTGTGAGTCTTGGTACGATTCCACCGGTGATCACCGGCGGAAGAGTGAAAAAGATCATCGACAAATACCAGCTCAGCTGGAATGCCAGCAGAGGGGCGAGCGGATACCAGGTCTACACGGTATCGAATACCATCGCGGATCTGAAGGGCTCTGGAAATACTACCTGTTTTATTAAGGATATATATGAGTATGATACCATTTATATCCGGGCATACAGGATCGTGAAAGGTAAGAAAGTCTATGGAAAGGCGAAAGTAGTTTCCATCTGATGATCTGAAACCATAATATTAAAAAGGACCAGAGAATGTTTCACAGATTGAAGCATTCTCTGGTCTTTTGCTACATGGATCAATTTCCTCCAGGGCCATCCCTGCGTTCCCGCCGGTCATCTTGAACTACATATTTTGTAGTAGAAGAATCCTGATCCGAATTGTCGTTTGCCCCAGACTTAGGGACAGGATGTTTTTTGGTTCTGTGGCAGTTGATCACGCTGTTTTTGATGGGATCATTGATCCGGTCATTAATTTGATCTGTAGATTCGCTATCTGACATATGATCTGCTCCTTTCATTCGCGCCATCGAGTTAGCTTCTTTCCAGAATAGTATTTCCCCGCATTGCCCAAAATAATCATAAAAAGCAGAAATCTGTTTGGAAGTGAGGGTTCTATGATACAGTTTGAAAATATTAAGTCAGAATCTCTTTGGAGCAGAGAGACAGACATTCCTTCAAGACTCCCCCTTGAAGGAGATTTAGAGACGGAGACAGCTGTGATCGGGGCAGGGTTAGCGGGCCTGCTTACAGCATATTTTCTTAAGAAGCAGGGCAGGAAGGCGATTGTTCTGGAAGCAGACCGGATCGCTGGGGGACAGACTAAAAATACGACAGCGAAGATCACAAGCCAGCATGGTATGATTTATTCTTCGATTATCAAAGGGATTGGGAAAGATAAAGCAAAACTATATGCCATGGCAAACCAGGAGGCGGTCAGGCTGTATGAAAAATTGATTACAGATCAGGGGATTGAATGTCATCTCAGGAAACTTTCTTCCCTGCTCTATTCCTGCCAGGAGGCAGACAGTTTGAAGAGGGAAGCAGAGGCAGCGGAAGCCCTTGGATTGAAAGCTTTCTATACGGAAAAAACAGAGCTTCCTTTCCGGGTGGAGGGAGCGGTCTGTTTTGAAGATCAGGCACAGTTTGAACCGCTGGCATTTGTAAAGCACATTTCAAAGGAATTGGAAATATATGAAGGTACCAGGGCGCTGTCGGTCAGGGGGAATGTCATTGAGACAGATCATGGAAATGTGAAAGCGGATCATATTGTATTTGCCACTCATTATCCATTTATCAATGTCCCAGGTTTTTATTTTTTAAGACAGCATCAGGAACGGAGCTATGTCCTGGCACTTTCGGGAGCAGAACAATATGAGAATATGTATTATGGAGTGGATACAGGGGCTCTTTCTTTTCGTAATGCAGGGGAATATCTCCTTTTGGGCGGCAGTGGTCACCGCACAGGAGATAAAAAGTGCGGGGGTGCGTATGAAACACTTGCCGGAGAGGCGGTAAAACTTTTTCCTGACTGTCAGATCGAGGCAGGATGGTCTGCCCAGGATTGTGTAACCCATGACCGGATTCCCTTTATAGGAAGATTTTCTCTCTATCATTCAAACTGGTATGTAACGACGGGTTTTAAAAAATGGGGAATGACCACTTCCATGGTGGCCGCCAGGCTTATTACGGATCAGATCTGTGAGGTGGAAAACCCCTATGAGATTTTGTTCCAGCCAGCCCGGCTTCTGCTGAGGGCCTCTGCGAAAGATCTGCTGAAAGATATTGGGATTAGCACCGCAGGATTAATCCGGGGCAGTTTCCAAAAAAACAGGCGGTGTACACATATGGGTTGCGGATGCCGCTGGAATCCCAACGAACAGAGCTGGGATTGTCCATGCCATGGTTCGCGGTTTAAAGCAGATGGCAGTTTGATCGATAATCCGGCACAGCGTGCCAAAAGCCAGAACCGGAAGATTTCTGGCGCTGGCTTTTAGCGGTAAAATGAGTTATAGTTATTCTTTTATTTGGGGCAGTCAAACATTTTTTTGTCAAATTCTGCATTGAAATAATAAAAATTATTTGCATCCAGTTTGGATTTTGTCATTTCCAGGGCTTCTCCAAAACGCTGAAAATGAACGACTTCTCTGGCGCGCAGGAATTTTAATGGAGCCCGCACATCCGGATCATCGATAACCCGCAGAAGATTTTCATAGACAGTACGTGCTTTCTGTTCTGCGGCTAGATCCTCATAAAGATCTGCG
This sequence comes from Eubacterium sp., assembly GCA_022791495.1. Taxonomy (GTDB): domain Bacteria; phylum Bacillota; class Clostridia; order Lachnospirales; family Lachnospiraceae; genus Eubacterium_F. The sequence continues at coordinate 9,246 of JAAVZE010000118.1, read as the reverse complement.
AAGGCGTCACCTTTGGACTGGAATTCCAGGGAAGTGAATGGAACGCCGGCTGCTGCCTGGGGCCACAATCCTGTGGTATGGTCGATATAATAGGCATCAAATCCCGCGGTTTTTGCCTGTTCCGGAGTAAGATCCTTCGTCAGCTGGTAGACAATGGAACAAATGATTTCCATATGGTTGATCTCCTCCGTTCCGATATCTGTCAGCAGACCGCCTACTTTTTTGACCGGCATGGAATACCGCTGTGCCAGATACCGCATGGAAGCGGAGAGTTCACCGTCGGGACCGCCATACTGACTGATAATGAGCTGGGCAGTTTTCGGGCAGGTTTTTTTGATTTTGACCGGAAACTGTAAACGTTTTTCATAACTCCACATTTAGATCAGCCCCCCTTCCCATGGTGCAGGGCCTTCGCCCCAGCCGTACTCTGAGGTCTCAGGATTACCTGTGATCATAGAGATCTGTGTCAGGGGATTATATTTTTCTGCATATTCTGCCAGAAGGTCCAGACGGCGCTGGAGCAGTTCTTTGAAAAGGGAAAGACCATTCTGGCATGTGGGATGAGTATCCAGATAGAGCGTCAGGTCATTGATGGCAAAACTGACGGTGTTTATCTCATTCATCAGACATTCCCGTTCTGAGGCTTTGTCCAGAGCGGAGCCGGATTTTAGGGAACTTTTGATATCTTCTGCTTTAAAAAATTCAAGATTAAGGCTTGGAAAGACAGTACCTTCCCGGAGGGCAGTTTCCAGGTCATAAGGTTCACACCATTCCTGTATGGGAACAGATGCCATCGCCAATGTTTCCAGGCAGGAACAGCAGGTGTCAGGATTACTCATTTGTATCATCTCCTTCTTTTGTATTTTGGGCTCGACAGTGCAAATTTTATCGAACAGTATTATTTTTTGTAAAAATGGGAGATAATATACTTCTATTAAATACCTATTTTATCCTATAGGAAAGTTCTCAAAATGCGGAGCGAAGAATCACTCGTGATTCTTCAGAGGTGCGCGTTTTGCAGCTTCACTTTTTTTATTTGTTTTTTCAATGTATGTAATTCCTCACTCGTATAATGTATTAAATTTTATAGAGCTTAAACCTAAAATATGGTACAATTAATTTGTATAATTGAAAAGAATGTAGGATGCGATATTCCAAGAACTTTAGTTCTTTTAGATGCCCTATGAGTATAATGGAAGTACTTACATTATTGCTTGTGTTGTTTGCGGCGCTGTCTTACATAGACAATCATAAAAAGAAATAGCATCCCAACCGTCCAAAGTTAGATGCTATTCCTATGAATATTATTCTGTACTAAGGGCAATCGGAGATTCAATTCCGATTACTTCTAAGTAAATTATACACTAGAGCCACTTGGTTTTCAAGTGGCTCTTTCAAATTAGGTCAGCGTCCTACCAGAGCATATAGTGATTCCAAAAGGTTGACATTGTAACCCTATTGTGTTAAGATGGTCTACAAGATAGTCCAATATAATCAGGGGAGGTGTAATGAATGGAAAAAAATGTTTCAAACAGTGAATGGTATGTATTGGAATGCTTATGGGAGAGCGCTCCTAAGACATTAATGCAGATCGTGGAAGAATGCAGGGAAAAGGCTGGCTGGGCAAAGAGCACTACGGCTACGATGGTAAAACGAATGGATGAAAAGGGCCTGATCTGCTATGAGGAGGGAGGAAGGGCCAAATTATTTTATCCCCTGGTAAAACGGGAACATGTGGCAGTCCGGCAGACAAGAGAGTTTTTACAGAGGATTTATCATGGCAGTGTGGGCATTATGATGAACACTCTGGCTAAGCAGGATGGTCTGACGGAGAAGGATCTTCAGGAACTGGAGGAGTTTCTGGAACAGTGCCGTAAAGAAAACCACAACAATTAAGGCATTTGTCCGGCAGTTTTGCGGGCTGAATAGGAGGGAATACATATGCAGATACCGATTATTTCATCATCTATATTGATCTGCCTGGTGCTATTGATCCGGTCCTGTTTTCGCAATAAGGTAAGAGCGGTATGGATCTATGGTTTGTGGGGGCTGGTGGCATTCCGGCTTCTGGTTCCGGTGCAGTTTTTTTCCTTTCCCGCCGGATCTATGACGCTGTCCAGCGAAGAGGATGATTTCTCCATTTACAATTCAGAGGCATTAGAGCAGGAAGAAATTGCGATTATTGATCCTAATGTCAGGGAAGAGAGCGAAAGGCATGCAGGAAGAAAATTGGGATTAAAGAAAACAGAAGAGGTTTTAATTTCAGAAGAAATGGATAAAGATGAAGAACTTGAGATATATAGCGAAAATGTGCAGGGAGAGGAAAAGACACCTATCAGAGATACAGAAACAAAGATAGCAGATGGGAAAAGCGGAGTCCAAAGTATTATGCTTTTGATCTGGCTTTCGGTGGCAGGCGGGATGTTTGTGCTATTTTTTGTAATGAATCTTCATATGAGTTACAAATTGAGGAGGGACCGGGAAGTCCTGGAACATAAGGCGCGTCCCCGTGTCTATCTCTCCGGGCGTGTATCTGTCCCCTGTCTATATGGTTTTTTCCGTCCGTCTATTTATCTGACAAAGGTGGTGGCAGAACAAAGTGAGGAAGACAGGTCTTACATAATATTGCACGAAGGTATGCATTATAAGCATCTGGATCATATCTGGGCAGGAGTGCGCCTGCTCCTGATCTGTTTTTACTGGTTTCATCCCCTTGTATGGATCGCAGCGAAATTTTCCAGGCAGGATGCTGAGTATGCCGCGGATGAAGCTGTGACAAGAAACATGAGCCATGAGGAGCGGCTGCGGTATGGAAAAATGATTCTCTTTACGATTGAGCGTGGCAATGTTAACAGGAAAGACTTGTCAATGGCCAGCACCGCTTCTTCCTCCCGGAAAGAATTGGAAAGACGTTTGAAGAAAATTGCCGGGAAGGGAAAAAAATCCTTTGTTTCTACGGTAATTGTGATGTTGATCGCCTTGGCAGTGACAGCATGTTCTTTTGCCGGAAAGCAGGAGGGAGTTACAGAAGCCCCCACTGATAAAGAGAAAAATGAGGCAGTCAGCGGCAGCAGTGTCAGTGGAAGCAGTATCGGTGAGGTCGATGCTGCTGAAGGACCGAATAAGGCGCAGAAGGCGAAGAAGGAAATAGAATCATTGGACAGGGCAGTCAGCGAAGTGATCAAACAGGATTTTTCCGGGGAAATGACGGCGTCGTCCAGCTGGCAGTACCACGGGGTAAAATATGAAAATATGGTGGAGGCCCATACAACGATAGCACAAACCGAAAAAGAAAATGAGGTTACAGTCTATCTGGCTTATATGGCAGGAGCTTATGGAATCGGTGAACCAGAAAACAAACCGGAAAAATGTTATGAACTTAGAGGCGGTGAAAGGTGTTTTGCGGCTCTTACTTTTGAAAAAGAAGATGGGAAGTATGTATTGAAAGAGTTCTGGAGACCGGAAGATGGAGAGGAATTGAAAAAAGATCTTCAGAAAAAATTTCCGGCTTCCGTTAGTGAAGAAGAGTTGTCTGAATATCGTTATTATCATTATCTTACGGCGGAGTGCCACAGGCAGGCGCTGGAATTCCTGAAAGCTTCTGAGACCGGAGGACAGCCGGCAGACAAGGCGGAGATCTCCAAGATCAAAGCCGAGGACGTGGAATTTGTTGAAATCTTTACAGGGAGGGGGTACACGGTCCGTATTCTCAACGAAAAAGCGCCGGGATTTGTAAGAAAACTGGTGTCAGGATATAACAGGATGAAGTTGGTTCCCGTTACAAACATTAAGGAAAATGCACTGGATGTAAAACAGTCCGTTACATTAAACTTTTATACTGGGGATTCTTCTCATCCGGAACAGGTGATCTTTGATGGGAAAAAAATCTGCTGGATTTACGGAGAACCGAAAGCCTGGGTGATGGATGAGCAGTATTTTGATTACAAAGAGATCATGGAAAAGGCAGAAAGCAAGCAGAGGGATGAAAGGATAGAATATGCCGGCTCCAGAAAGATACAGGATCCTTATGGGGGGCCATTGAGGCTGGTCAGTGATTACGGAGTTGAAAAGAAACTGTATCAAAGCTTATTGTCAGACAATATGAGCATTCCGCTGAAACTGGTGAAGGCAAGGGCGAAAGCAATGAGCAGTGAAAAGGGCATTGGGTATTTTGACGAGTACCAGTTCCAGCTGTATCAGTTTATGACGATCAAAAAAACACATCTTCTGGCAGAAGATCTGGGGATTGCCCTGGACTGGCTGGGCACTGAAAAGTGGATAGAAGCCAGTAGTGTCATGGGTGAGGATAGGAAGGCCATCCAAAGATTTTGTAAAAGTTACGGGATAACAGAAGAAGAGTATAAGAATTTTGCGCGGCTGCGCCTGCAGTTGACATATTTTAATGATGAAGGATATTTGGAAATCAGAAATCTGAAGGATACGGAACTGCAGGAGGCATTGAACAAAGACCTGGAGAAGTATGAGGTACAGGTGGCGGAGGGATAAAGGAGACATTTCTATGAAAAAATGGCTGGAACGATTTAAAAAACATCCCTGGCTGTGGCTGGTCCTGGTGTCTTTTGGGGCTGGTTTTCTGGTAGCAGCCGTCCAGGAAAGTTTTGTGGGAGAAACTTATTCTTCTTTTGATCTTACCACTTTTATAGTGTGTAGCATCGTATATGCGTTGTTCTTTTTGCTCCCGATCTTTTTGACGTTGATGAATGGAGCTGCACTATTCTGCTATCCAGAAGATACGAGGTGGAAAAGGTTCTTTATAAAGTGCCAGCGTGTCACTATTATACTTGGAGTTATTTATAGTTATCTGGGCTGGATATTCACAGATATCACCGGAGCTGACTGGGATCAGGTGCTGTACAATACGGAGGTACATACCCCCATTTGGAGCGGCGGAAGGACTACGATTTTGGTTCTGGCACTGCTGGCAGTGGCAGGCTATATCATATTATCCTCCCTGCCCTTGTCACGGATCCCGCCTCTGGTGATTGTTTTTTCCATGGCAGCTATGTACATCGGGATCCTGCTCTGTCTGACCTGGTGTGTGCAGATCATGGGAAAAGAACAGTCCTTTGCTTTGGGCCTGGATGACATGATGTGGGTATTCTGCCTGTTTCCTGCCAATTGTATTATGATTGCCCTAAGAACGATAAGAGTTAAGATTGGGGAATGGAATACTCTTGAGAAAGATGCGGGGTATTCAGGAAATAATATATATTTGGCGAGTTTGGATAAGTTTCTTAGAAAGGCTGAAAACTGGCCGATAGCGGCACTTATTGTTATGCTGCCCCTGCTCGGGGTGGTGATTGGGATACTGGTTTTGTTCGGGCAGCAGCCGGATGCCTTGATTAAGGCATGGACCGAGACCAGTGACTGGATGCTTTCCCAGAAGACCGCTCCACCTAATCTTCAACGGGATATGCATTATCTGTGCACTGTTGCGGCAGGCGGGCATGCAAGGGTAGTAAAACCTCTGCGGATGGGAGAGCGGCACGGTCACCGGGTGGTGGTAAACCGGCAACTCTGCGTTGCCAATGCCTTTGAACAGATTCTGGAAGAAAAAGTGCCAGGAGTTCACCGGAAGGTAAGATATTTTTATGATACCTATGGATTCCCGGTGGCAAAGATGATTCGGAATCCTCTAGCTGCAGATATGGTATATCTACTGATGAAACCAATGGAATGGTGTTTTTTGGCTGTCATTTATGCCTGTGATACAAAACCGGAAAACCGCATCGCCCTTCAGTATCTTCCACAGACCGGGAGAAAGAAATCTTGATAAAATCATAAGAAATTATCTGTTCCCGTGTGTTATACTATAAAAGGAATGGAGGTCGTTATGTCAGAGCATATTTTGATCGTGGATGATGAGAGAGAGATCGCAGATCTTCTGGAAGTATATCTAAAAAATGAAGGGTATCAGGTACACAAATTCTATCATGGAAAAGGGGCTCTTGATTGTCTCAAAAACACAAAAATTGACCTGGCACTATTGGATATCATGCTTCCGGACATTGATGGATTTACATTATGCCGTGAAATTCGTGAAAATTGGTTTTTCCCTGTTATTATGCTGACGGCAAAGGCAGAGGATGGAGATAAGATCATGGGGATTACGCTGGGAGCAGATGATTATATCACCAAACCTTTCAATCCCCTGGAGGTCACAGCAAGGGTGAGGGCGCAGCTCAGGCGGGTAAATATGTATAATACCAGGCAAACAGAAGAGGATCCGGATTATTTTAATATTGACGGACTCGAGGTAAACGGAAAAAATCATGCCTGCCTGTTGTACGGAACTGAGATTTCCCTGACCCCGCTGGAGTTTTCAATCCTTTTGTATCTCTGCCAGCGGAGAGGAAATGTGGTCAGTGCGGAAGAGCTGTTTGAAAAGGTATGGGGAGAACGGTATCTGGACAGTAATAATACGGTAATGACGCATATCGCAAAGCTTCGGGAGAAATTAAATGAAAATGCAAGAAAGCCGAAATTTATAAAAACTGTCTGGGGAGTTGGATATAAAATTGAGTGAACAGTTCGATAAAAATAGAAAAATAAGAATGGAGCTGACAGAGCAGCTGATGCGACGTTTTTATCTTCAGCTGCTGATCTATGCGATCCTGACAGCGCTGTTGTTTGCAGCTGCCTATGAGGTTTGTTCCCGGCGGATCTGGTATAAAAGTGATCCGTTTTGGCCATTGATTCATTTCATTCATGAGCACTGGTTTGGCTGTTTCATGATCTGTATTGTTGCTGGGTTTATTCTTTTTTCCTTTTGGAATTTCAGGCGGACGGTGTGGTTTATGGAAGATATTCTTGGTGCAGTAAACAATATATACCGTGAGAAAGATGAGCTGGTGGAACTACCCCAGGAGCTGCATGAAGTAGAGAAGGAATTGAATCAGGTGAAGCTGAATGTTCGTGCCAGCAGAGAAAAGGCGGAAGAGGCAGAACAAAGGAAAAATGATCTAATTATCTATATGGCACATGACCTGAAAACGCCGCTTACTTCCGTTATTGGCTATCTCTCTCTTCTTGACGAGGAGAAGGATATCTCCGATGAACTGAAACAAAAATATCTGGGTATTGCACTGAAAAAATCCCAGCGTCTGGAGGAGCTTGTCAATGAGTTTTTTGAGATAACAAGATTTAATCTTTCTACCATGACCCTGGAACTGTCTACCGTCAATCTCACCCGCATGCTGGAGCAGATATCTTATGAATTTATTCCTGTTTTTCAGGAAAAGGATCTCACGTATCATCTGGAGCTGGATCCTGAACTGAAACTTTTATGTGATATAGACAAAATGGAGCGGGTATTTGATAATCTCTTGAAAAATGCAGTGAATTACAGTTATAAGGGAACTCAGATCCGCATTTTGGCCTATGTGGAGCAACAGCAGGACTCCGACGAAAAAAAGCTTCATATTCAGATTATTAATCATGGGAAAACGATACCGAAGGAAAAGCAGGAGCGGATCTTTGAACAATTTTTCCGGCTGGAGTCTTCCAGAGATTCAGGGACCGGAGGTGCAGGGCTTGGTCTTGCCATCGCCAGAGAGATCGTGGAACGGCATGGCGGAGAACTGACCTGTGAAAGCGAGGATGAGCAGATCATCTTCCATATAAGGATGGCATATAGATGAAAGCCGGCTGCTCCGTGCGTTGCACTTCCGCAGCCGCCGCCGAATTTACGCGAAAGGCACAAGCCAAACTGGAATGCTTGCATTCCAATTTGGCGCCGCCCGCGAACGTGGGAAACCCGCGAAGCGCGTTTCTCATGTTCGCATTCCAGGCAATAGCCTTCCATGCTCATTCCGTGGGCGCGCCAAATGTCCGGAGCTGCATCCATGCAAAGCATGGCGCATCTCCGTCCACTTGGCTTTGCTTATAAAAGCCGGCTGCTCCGTGCGTTGCACTTTCGCAGCCGCCGCCGAATTTACGCGAAAGGCACAAGCCAAACTGGAATGCTTGCATTCCAATTTGGCGCCGCCCGCGAACGTGGGAAACCCGCGAAGCGCGTTTCTCATGTTCGCATTCCAGGCAACAGCCTTCCATGCTCATTCCGTGGGCGCGCCAAATGTCCGGAGCTGCATCCATGCAAAGCATGGCGCATCTCCGTCCACTTGGCTTTGCTTATGAAAGCCGGCTGCTCCGCGCGTTGCACTTCCGCAGCCGCCGCCGAATTCGCATTCCAGGCAACAGCCTTCCATGCTCATTCCGTGGGCGCGCCAAATGTCCGGAGCTGCATCCATGCAAAGCATGGCGCATCTCCGTCCACTTGGCTTTGCTTTCATAAAAATAAGAAAATGTTAAGAATGATATAAGAAAACATTCAGATACTATGTACTGCGGGATAGTATAATTGTTACAAAACAGTATCTGGAGGGATTTTTATGTCAAAAGTCAATGTACGTTATTATCAAAGAAGAGCACGGAGAAGAAGACTGTTAGTTTCACGAACGATAAAGATAGTTTTTGTCCTGGCAGTGACGATCGGAATGCTTTTATTTTTGAGGCATATGTATCTGACAGAAGCAAAAGTATTGCTTGGAAGAGATGAAAAGGTGACCCAGACCTTAAGTGATGAGGTGATTCCAGGACAGATTCCTATGTTTTTTCAATATGACAGCCGGTGGAAGGATGAGGATTATGGGGATGGAACCATGGAATTTAACGGCTGTGGTCCCACCTGCTTGTCCATGGTGTTGTGTGGCTTGAACGGAACAGCAGAATATGATCCGGTAACTATTGCAAAATTGGCAGATACGAGAGGGTATTATGAAGCGGGAGCGGGCTCTTCCTGGACATTGATGTCAGAATTGTCGAAAGAACTTGATCTGAAAGTTCATGAGGTGCGTTTTGACGAAAGTCATATCCGGCAGGAGCTTATTGAGAAGAGACCCATTATCTGTGTAGTGGGACCGGGAGATTTTACGACGACGGGACATTTTATTGTATTATGCGGGCTGGATTCGGATGGGAGAGTTATTGTCCATGATCCAAATAGTGAGGAGCGGAGCCGAAGACCGTGGGAGCTTGAAGAGTTGATGCCTCAGATAAAAAATCTGTGGTCTTATAGTTGAGGGCCATCTCGCTTTGGCTGAGGAGCTAACCGGAAAGGAATAATTCACTGTTCAGCCAAGAAAGCACGATTCCGCCTGCGGCTGCATCTCGCTTTGGCTGAGGAGCTAACCGGAAAGGAATAATTCACTGTTCAGCCAAGAAAGC
>JAAVZE010000117.1 GCA_022791495.1 Eubacterium sp. | reverse complement strand
TTGCTATTTTTGTGGATCGATATTCTTTCAGAATATTTGATCAATGTAGAAGGCAGTCGTACTGCTACTACAATTCTACCCGTCATAAAATATAAATGCAGACTGTATCGATTGGTACAGAGGGAAGCGCCGGACTCACACGGCGCTTTTTTTGTTCTGCAGTATCTTTCATTTTTTCTTCTGATTCATATGGCAGGAATTCCAAAAACGGTTTACAACCTTCTCAAAAGATGATATGATTTGAATAACCTAACAGCACCAGTTTAGTGCACAAAAACATGAATTATACAGGGAGGATCTCCATGAAAAACACAGACTATTTATCCTGGGATGAGTACTTTATGGGAATTGCACTTCTATCCGCCATGCGGAGCAAAGATCCCCATACACGGGTGGGAGCATGTATCGTGGATACGGATAATAAAATACTATCTGTGGGTTACAATGGTATGCCCTGCGGCTGTTCTGATGATGATTATCCATGGGATAACACCGGCGAGCCAATGGACACCAAATATTTATATGTATGTCATGCGGAACTAAATGCCCTGTTGAATTACTCAGGCTTCAAATTAAAGGGAGCAAGGATCTATACGACTCTTTTTCCCTGCAACGAATGTACAAAAGCACTCATACAGTCCGGAATCCAGGAGGTTATTTTTAAAGAGGATAAATATTCGGATACTGCAGGTGTTATGGCTGCCAAACGGATGATGCGATCTGCCGGCATTACATACCGCAGGTACTCCGAGGGCGAAAAGCCGGTTCATATTAATCTCTAAACTGATTCCAAAAAGAACGGAGGATTTTCATGAAAAAACGAAAGGCAAAAACAAAAAAAACGGTGATAAAAAACCCTGTCCGTAAGAAGAGGCGATTATCACTTTCCTTTTTTAAAACGAAGACAATCACGATAAGGAGAAACATCCTGCGCCTGTTTGGGAACATTTTCTCTCTTTTACCACAAAAAAAAGATAAAAATGCTCCCCTGCTGGATGGCAATGTCAAGATCCTTCCCCAATTCTGTATTCAGACCAAACTGATCGGTTGTTTCATTATTCCAGTCATCATGATCATAATTTTGGGAGTTGTCTCCTATTCTCGTTCTTCCAGTGCCCTAAATGTAAATTATGAGGCTGCTGTTTCCCAGACCATGAATATGGCAAATGAATATTTTTCCTTTGTCTTTTCCAATATCGAGTCGGACATGAACGTCTATCTCTCCGACAGCGATCTGACCGCATATTATTCTGGTAAATACAGCACCAATGAGGCACAGGAAAAATCTCTTGCTGATCTAAAACAGAAATACGAGACTGCCTCTGCCAGACTGGATTCACTCAAAGAAGGATCTCATGCTTATTACAAAGCTTACAAAGAGATGACAGAGAGCAAAGAAGAATACGAAGATATAAAAGATTTTGTGGAAGATACAAAAACCCTGCATAGTGATACCTATAAATCTCTCAATGCATCGGTGAGCAATAAAACAGCTGCCAATCCATTTATAGGAAATATTTATATCTTTAAGGATGGCAGTGATACCATCAGTTCACAGATGGCTCTGCGCTCCAAGGCAGAGTCCTCTTCGGAAGATGAAAAGAGTGCTGTAGATTCCACGAAACTTTACAGTGAATTTATCAAATTACAACTGGGACAGCAGGTTGCCTCCGACACCATGAATTATCACTGGTGCGGTCCGGTGCCTGAACTTGACAAGCTCCTGTCTGTCAGAAGTGATGACTACATACTGCGGGTAGCACATGATGTGTCCTCCACTAGTGATGCCGTTATGGTTGTAGACATAAAAAAAGACCCCATCACAAACATTCTGCAGAATCTCAATCTTGGAGAGGGCAGCTTTGTCGGCATCATTACTGCTGACAAGCAGGAACTGACGGTGAATGGAAAAGCACTGACTGCCATCGAAAGCGGAGAAGAACAAAATGAAAAAGCAGAAGACAATGTTTCAAAAGAAAAGGTATTTGTAGCGCAGGATTTTTATGAGAAAGCACTTAAATCAGATACAGAATATGGATCTGATTACGTCCGCAGCAATGGAACAAGCTATCTCTTTACCTATCAAAAGATCGGAACCTCCGGTGTCATGCTCTGCAGCCTGGTACCAGAGTCCATCATTGTGGCCCAGGCAAACAGTATCCGCATACTGACTGTCGTGCTGGTCTTCATATCCTGTCTTATCGCTATGATTGTGGGAACACTGATATCCAAGGGCTTCAGCAGATCCATCAACAGATCCATTAAGGAATTGGAAAAAGTCTCAAAAGGAGATTTCACCGTAGAGTTCCGCACCAACCGCCGGGACGAATTTGCCCTGTTATATGGAAGCTGCAATGACATGCTTGCCAACATCCGGGGACTGATTATGGAAGTAGAATCCATCTACGATGCCCTTACGGTATCCCTGAATAAGGTAAACTCATCTTCTACCACGTTTTCGGAAACCACAAAGGATATCCAGCGCTCGGTACACGAAGTAGAGACCGGTGTCGGAGAGCAGACAGAGAGCGCTGCGGCATGTCTGAATCAGATGGACAATCTGTTTACCAAGATCAATACGGTGAAAGACAACACGACACAGATCGGAGAAATTGCAGTTTCCACCCAGAGCGCTATCCAGACAGGGCTGACCAGCATGGATAATCTGAATGACAAGACGAAGTCCACAACAGAGATCACAAACAATGTGATCCAGACCATCCAGGAGCTCTCTGTCCATTCTGCAAATATCGGGCAGATCGTAAACAGCATCAATGACATTGCAGAAGAGACGAACCTTCTCTCTCTGAATGCCTCCATCGAGGCTGCCAGAGCCGGCAATGCCGGAAGGGGCTTCTCCGTCGTAGCAAGCCAGATCCGAAAACTGGCTGATCAGTGCCTTGTATCCGCCGGAAAGATTTCAAATATTGTCAGTCAGATCACGGAAGCGACACAGGATGCCGTCCGCGCCACGCAGACGGCAGAGGCGATTGTCAATGAACAGGCTGAGGCCGTTGCCGCAACCTCCCAATCCTTCCATACGTTAAAACAACGTATCGAAAAACTTTCCAAAAATCTGACGAGTATACAGAGCAGTTCGACAGATATGGAGACCACGGGCTCCTCTACCCTGCATGCCATGGAAAACATCTCAGCGATCCTGGAAGAAACACTGGCAGCCGTCACTTCCGTTGCCAGCGTAACGGATAAACAGTCTGAAGTACTTGGCTCGCTGAATGAAGCGTCCTCGCAGCTGATGACTCGTGCCCAGCGGCTTGGGGATGCCATCTCCAAATTCAAAACACAGAAGACCGAAGAATAACGATAGACAAGAAAACGACGGGAATTTGAAACTGAATTCAAATTCCCGTCGTTTCCCTGTCTGCCCGGTTTATTATTTAACTCAATGGTGTCATTGAACCAGTTCCGCCTCTGTCTCCTCCAGAAACCTGGTCCAGGCATCCGGATGTTGCACAAAATATTTGGGACAGTTTTTTCCTGTCACATCATAGTGCCGGATCACATCCTTTACCTCCAGTCCAAACCGGATACAGAGATACTTTGTCAGCCGGATCAAAGAGTGATAAGTCGCTTTTGTTAATTTGCCGTTCTTCTTTTTATGGCAGCATTCTATGGAAATCGTGTCCAAATTCCGGTCATTGGAGGCATAGGCAATCTCTCCCGTGGGAATGCACTGAACAATGGTTCCGTCAATCCCTATGACAAAATGACTGCTGGCGTAGGTATTGGTTCCCTTCTTTGCATTAATCTTCGGAAGATTGTTGAAATAATTACGGTTTGCTATGGCATCGGTTCTCGGATTTGCCGTGTAGTGCACCACCACCCCTTTGACTTTTGCCAGTTTCGTGCCGGGTCTGGAATACTTGTTGATATCCAGAAGATTTACTGAGAGATTCAACTCTGACAGCATCGTATCCGCTTCCCTTTTTGCCCCCAGCAGGGAGCACACCATATAGATCACCAAAAGCAAAAGGGCTGTTACGCCGATAATTCCAGCGCAAAGCCCTAACTTTCTATATTTGTTTTTCTTCCAATGAATTTTCTTTTTATTCAACACTGTAATTCGGAGCCTCTTTCGTTATATGAATATCGTGAGGATGGCTTTCCTTCAAAGATGCAGCAGAAATCTTGACAAAACGTCCGTTTTCCTTGAGTGTCTCGATGTCTTTGGCTCCGCAATAACCCATACCAGAGCGAATGCCTCCGATCAGCTGGAATACAGTGTCTTCCACGGTGCCCTTGTATGCCACACGCCCCTCAACACCCTCTGGGACAAGCTTTTTGGCATCCTGCTGGAAGTAACGGTCCTTGCTTCCGTTTTCCATGGCAGCGATGGATCCCATACCACGGTACACTTTGTATTTTCTTCCCTGGAACAGTTCAAAGGTTCCCGGACTCTCGTCACAGCCTGCAAAAATACTTCCCATCATACATACATTGGCACCGGCTGCGATGGCTTTAGTCATATCTCCAGAATACTTGATACCACCATCTGCAATAATCGGAATGCCGTATTCTTTCGCCACAGCGTAGCAGTCCATAATCGCAGTAACCTGAGGAACACCGATACCTGCTACTACACGCGTAGTACAGATGGAGCCCGGTCCGATACCGACCTTGACCGCATCCACACCGGCATCGATCAACGCTTTTGTCGCCTCTCCCGTCGCCACATTTCCGGCAATGATCCCCAGCTCTGGATAAGTCTCACGAACCATCCTTACTACTTTAAGTACGTTAGCGGAATGACCGTGTGCCGTATCGATCACCACCACATCTACCTTCGCCTTTACCAGAGCATCCACACGCTCCATGATGTTTGCGGTCACTCCCACTCCGGCTCCACAGAGAAGTCTTCCCTGGGAATCTTTTGCCGAATGAGGATATTTGATCTGTTTCTCGATATCCTTGATCGTGATCAGTCCGCTTAAATTCCCATCCTTATCTACGATAGGAAGTTTCTCTTTTCTCGCCTTCGCAAGAATCTGTTTCGCTTCGTCCAGAGTAATACCCTCCGGCGCCGTTACGAGTCCTTCGGATGTCATGCTCTCCTTGATTTTCTTTGAAAAATCAGTCTCAAACTTAAGATCCCGGTTCGTAATGATTCCGACCAGCCTTTTTCCCTCTGTGATCGGAACACCAGAGATCCGGAATTTCGCCATAAGATTATTGGCATCTTCGAGTGTATGATCCGGAGAAAGATAAAATGGATCTGTGATCACTCCATTCTCCGAACGTTTTACCTTGTCTACTTCCTCCGCCTGCTGCATAATCGTCATATTCTTATGTATGATTCCAATGCCGCCCTGACGAGCCATGGCAATCGCCATGCGATGCTCTGTCACTGTATCCATCCCCGCACGCATCATAGGAATGTTCAATTCAATCTTTTTTGTCAAATGTGTCTTTAAACTTACCTGATTGGGAATCACTTCTGAGTATCCTGGTACCAATAAAACGTCGTCAAATGTAATGCCTTCACCAATAATCTTACCCATTTTTCTCGTCCTCTCTTTTTAATTTTATCAATGCTT
>JAAVZE010000116.1 GCA_022791495.1 Eubacterium sp. | reverse complement strand
GCCCACGCGTTACTCACCCGTCCGCCACTCAGTCATTACCATCTTCCCTCCGAAAAGTTCCGTCGGTAGTGCTTCGTTCGACTTGCATGTGTTAAGCACGCCGCCAGCGTTCATCCTGAGCCAGGATCAAACTCTCAAATTTAAATGTTTGACCGTCAAGACTCTGCTTGGCTAATCCGTTCTGTAAGCACTCCTACTTTATTTGTACGAGTTCTTTACTGGTGTTCCCCTCCCTGTCTCCAGGGTGGAACGTTCTTTATGAATATTCAAAAGAATATCCAGGAACTATTGAAGCTTCTCTGCTTCTTTTATAGTTCTGAAAATTGTTTGAATTTTCAGGGTTGTTTCACTGTTCAGTTATCAAGGTTCTTTCCCACATCTCTCGTGGGTTTGTGCTGCGCTGTTTTGTTCTTTACCGCGTCAGCGAATATTATATTATCAAACATATTCCATATTGTCAACACTTTTTTCAAATTTTTTTCGACTTTTTTTTAGAAAGTATTACAAATACCGTAAAATGGTTTGTTTTACCTTCATTTTTATGCTGACTTTGAATAAATCTTAACAAAGCCCTCTATTCTTCCAAGTGTATCCCCTTTAACAAACCAGCCAATGAGGTCATAGCCTCTTCCTCATCCTTATACTCCATCGCAGCTCCGCCAGAAGAAATCCCATCTTCTTCTGTCTCTAATTCGGGTGCAATATCTTCTGCTTCCTTCATGCTGAGTCGGATCTTTCCTTCCTCCACAGCCATCACTTTTACTTTTACCTTCATTCCCAGCTTTACAACTTCTTTGGGAGATTTCAGAAATTTATTACAGATCTGGGAAATATGCACAAGTCCCGTCAGACCTTCCCCAAATTCCACAAAACAACCATAGGACTCAATTCTTGTAATCGTACCCTCGGTAATATATCCTTTCTGGAGTGCATTTAATTTGCCCTCATAGATTTTGGCTGCCTCTTCTTTCGCCACCTCTTTGGCGGAAAGTACCAGCTTCTGTTTTTCTTCATCTACTGTGATCACACGGACTTTCATTGTCTGCCCCATATATTGATCCAGATCCCCTTCTTCCACATAGGTTAGAGCCAGCTGGGATGCCGGGATAAACCCCCGGATTCCCTCCACATAGGCAACAACGCCAGAAGGTACCGTATTTTTTACCCGCACCTCATAAATTCTCCGGTCTTCATAAGCATTTTTAAGAATTTCCCAGCTGTCTGCCTCCCTTGCCTGCTTGAGAGACAGGACCGTTCTCCCCTTCTCATCCTCATAGAGCACGATAACACCCAATGTATCTCCAACTCTGATTTCATCCATAGCGTGAAAATCTGGATCATCGCTATATTCTGTCTGTGGGATCACTCCCTGGGAAAATGAATGGAGATCCAGCAGAATTTCTTCTTCCTCTACAGATACAACAGTTCCCTTTATCCTGTCACCTTCCCGGAATTTTACAAATGAGGCATTGATTTCCTCCTCAAAATCTGCCATCGTCTCCATCTTTGTTTCCATTTTGTTCTCCATATCTATTTATCTTCCTTTCTAACTGGCTCAATAGCGCCATTGAACTAACCCATCATATCAACCAATACATCTGCCAGTCTGGCAAACTCCTGAAGTTTCAACTTCTCTCCCCGAATACCCGCATCAAACCCTGCCCTGCTGATCGCCTCTGCTGCCTGCGCCTTGGAAAAGGGCAGCTCTACGCTGTTGGCAATCCCATTCTGCAGTGTCTTTCTCCTCTGGTTAAAGGACGCCCGGATCAACTGGAATAGCAGCTTCTCATCTCTTACCTCCACCGGCGTTTTTGCCAGACAGTCCAGCCGGATGACAGCACTTCCCACATTCGGCCGGGGAATAAAACAATTTGGTGGAACAAGGGCAGCGATACATGGCAGTGCATAATACTGTACTGCCAGAGAAAGGGCCCCATAATCCTTGTTTCCAGGCTCTGCCTTCATCCGGTCTGCCACTTCTTTTTGCACCATTACTGTCACATTGGCAAGAGGGACATGGCTCTCAAAAAGCTGCATAATGATCGGAGTTGTGATGTAATAGGGCAGATTGGCAACTACTTTGATCGGTTTTCCATCATTATAGGTCTCAGCAATCTGCTGTATATCCTGTTTTAGTATGTCTCCTTGAATAATATGAGCATTCTCATAGGGAGACAACGTCTCCCTTAGGATCGGAATCAGGTTCTTGTCAATCTCCACCGCCAATACCTGTCCGGCTTGTTCACATAAATACTGGGTCAGAGTACCAATGCCCGGACCGATCTCCAACACAAAATCCTCGGGCGTAATCTGTGCTGCTTCTACGATTTTATCCAGAACATGGGGATCTATAAGGAAATTCTGTCCAAATTTTTTTTTAAAATTAAAGTTGTGTTTTTGTAGAACCTGTATCGTCTGCTGGGGACTACCAAGCTTTTCTTTTCCTGATTTTTCCATTCTCTCCTCTTTTCTCATAGCTCAACAGCGGGAATTTGAACTAGCTTAGATGATATAGCCTTCTCGCATTTTTTTCCGTAACTTCTATAACCTCATCCCGGTCCATCTGCTTTAAATCAGCTATCGCCTCCACCACATAGGTCAAATTGGAGGAATCATTCCGTTTTCCCCGGTTCGGCTCCGGAGAGAGATAGGGACAGTCCGTCTCCAGCACAATATTTTCTAACGGAACCGCCTGTACCGTCTCCTTGAGTTTTCTGGCATTTTTAAAGGTCACGACTCCACCCACTCCGATGAAGAATCCCATTTTCACATATTCCTGTGCCATTTCCCGCGAATAGGAATAGCAGTGGATCACTCCGCCGCACTCCCATGCCCTGGTCTGGCGAATGATCTGCATCGTATCCTCTGCCGCCTCCCGGCTGTGATAGATCACCGGCAGTCCAGTCTCTCTCGCCAGCTCGATCTGGCGTTCAAACCATTTTTTTTGTATCTCAGGGGACGGTTCGTTCCAATAATAATCCAAACCGATCTCACCGAGAGCCACCACTTTTTCATCCTTGGAGTGACAACGGAGCCAGTCCATGTCTTTTTCCGACAATTCCCCCGTCTCCGTGGGATGCACACCGATAGCGGCATACACATTTTCATACTTTGAGGCCAACGCAAGAGCCGCCTGGCTGGTGCAGATATCTGCCCCAACAGAAACAACCGTGCCCACCCCTTTCGAGGTGAGCCCGGTCAATAAATCTTCTCTGTCTTTATCAAATGCTTCATCGTCATAGTGACTGTGAGTGTCAAAAATCATAGGAATAGCTCCTCTCCTGCCAGTGCTGTGATATACTCATGCTTTGGTGCCTGGTCAGGGTGTGTCTGAAAATTGCTTTCTGCTGCGGGCTGCACGCCCCAATTCGCAGACACACCCTAGCAGATCTCTGCTCCTGCTGGCATATCCTTTTCCGGCGTCAGCAGCGCAAGATTGCCATCCGCATCCTCGGCACACAACAGCATTCCCTCAGAAAGTACTCCGGCCAGCTTGGCAGGTTTCAGATTTACCAGAACCATCACCTTTTTGCCAATCATCTCTTCTGCCGTATAATGGGCTTTGATCCCAGATACGATCTGCTTTATCTCGCTTCCAATACGAACTTTTGAGCACAGGAGTTTCCTTGAATTTTTAACCTCTTCACAGGAAATGATCTCCCCCACCTGGAACTGCATTTTCATGAAATCATCAAAGGTAATCTCTTCCTTTTGCTCGATGTCCACTATATCTTCTGGCAGGGACAGCGGTACATTTTCTTCTGGTCTGCTGTTTCTTGCATTTATTTTTGCCACAAATTCCTCTATATCAATCCTTGCAAATAAAATCTCTGGTTTCTCTGCCACCTTGGTTCTTGAAGAATAACCACCAGCCCGAAGTTCCTCCAGCCCGCTCTTTTCAGAAGCGATCTGATTCAGGATCTTTTCGGAAGTCTCCGGCATAAAGGAATCCAATAGTATAGCTCCCACGCGGATACCGTCCATCAGATTATAGAGCACGGTAGATAGACGTGGTTTAGCTGCTTCCTCTTTTGCAAGTACCCAGGGCATCGTCTCATCGATATATTTATTGCATCTCTTAAACAGCGTAAAGATTTCTGATATGGCATCTGCCACACGCAGTCCGTCCATTTTCTCGATAACCTTCTTTGGTGTCTCGTTGATCACGGCTTTCAGCGCATCGTCTACAGGCTCTGCCACACCGGTATCCTCCACAATACCGCCAAAATATTTATTGGACATGGAGATCGTTCGGTTTACAAGATTTCCCAGGGTGTTGGCAAGCTCGGAATTCACACGTTCTGCCACCAGCTCCCATGTGATCACGCCGTCATTTTCAAAGGGCATTTCGTGGAGAACAAAATACCGCACAGCGTCCACACCAAACTCTTCTACCAGATCGTCTGCATAAATTACATTTCCTTTGCTTTTACTCATCTTTCCGTCTCCCTGCAGCAGCCAGGGATGTCCGAAGATCTGTTTTGGCAGTGGCAGACCAAGAGCCATCAGGATGATTGGCCAGTAAATCGTATGGAAACGCAGTATGTCTTTTCCGATCAGGTGAAGATCCGCCGGCCAGAATGTGTTAAACAGTTCCCCGCTGTTTCCATCCACATCATATCCCAGGCCTGTGATATAGTTGCTGAGGGCATCCACCCAGACATATACGACATGACCCGGATCAAAATCCACAGGAATTCCCCATTTAAAGCTTGTCCGGGATACACACAGATCCTGAAGTCCCGGCAGGAGGAAATTATTCATCATCTCATTTTTCCGGGATTCCGGCTGTATAAATTCTGGATGGGTATTGATGTGCTCGATCAATCGGTCCTGATATTTGCTGAGCTTCAGAAAATATGCTTCCTCTTTTGCCGGCTGGCATTCCCTTCCACAATCCGGGCATTTCCCGTCTGCCAGCTGGGAGGGCGTAAAAAATGATTCACAGGGGGTGCAGTACATCCCCTCATAGGTTCCTTTATAGATGTCACCCTGTTCATAGAGTTTTTTAAATATTTTCTGCACCTGTTTTTCGTGGTCTTCGTCGGTGGTGCGGATAAATTTATCATAAGATGTATTCATCAAATCCCAGTTTCTCTTTAATTCATCAGAAACCGTATCCACAAACTCTTTCGGCGTAACTCCCATCTCTCCCGCCTTTAACTCCACTTTCTGTCCATGCTCATCTGAGCCTGTCTGGAACCGCACATCATAGTCCTGGTTTCTTCTGAAACGTACAATGGCATCGGCAAGAACAATTTCATAGACATTGCCGATGTGTGGCTTGCCGGATGTATATGCAATGGCGGTCGTCAGATAATAAGGTTTCTTTGCCATGTTTTTCATTTCCTCCGTTCTTTTTCGATTACCCCTTATTTTAGTGGGAAATGAAAGAATTGTCAACAGATCCTGGATAAAATAACTAAAATATGATTGTACTTTCCATGTATTTTTGATACAATGCATATATAATTATAGAAAGGAGGCAGCATGAACAGCTTATTTAGTTCGGTAGAACTTATTTTATTCTGATCATGCGACGTAGCCATGAAAAAGAAACTACATAGGGCTTCGGCAGTCGTTTTATCTCTTGCCCTGCTGGCCTCAGCGTTTACCATCGCACCTAATGCAGACGCTGCGCCAAAGACGAAGAAGATCACCTTAAGCGCCAAGAAAAAAACGTTAACTGCCGGAAGTAAATTTAAACTGAAGGTAAAAAAGGTTAAACCAGCAAAAGCAAACAAGAAGGTAACCTGGAAATCCAGCAAAAAGACCGTTGCCGCCGTAAGCAAAACCGGTGTTGTAACCGCTAAAAAAGCTGGCACTGCCAAAATCACCGCCACATCTAAAAGTAATAAAAAGGTAAAAGCGGTATGTACGGTCACAGTGAAAGCTGCCAAAAAACCAACACCTCCAGCTGTCACACCGATTCCTACCAATGCACCGACTGCTACTCCTGGACCTACAGGACCAGCGCCCTCCAAAGAGCCTGACGGACCAACTCCTACCCCGGCGCCGACACCTACGATCACACTTCCAGAGGATGCTCTGAAAGATTACGCCGACTTTAATGTAGGAACTGTGGTAAACTATGACAAAACAAAGGATGTAAACTTCTCCTATCTGGCAGAACAGCAGTTTGACATCGTATCCTTTGAAAATGAGATGAAGGGATATTCTCTATTGGATACAGAGGCTTCCAAGGCAGGAGACGGTACTCCAGTCTGCCGATTCGAGAAAGCGGATGAGATGGTGGAATGGGCAATCTCACACGGTCTTAAAATCCGCGGTCATGTTCTGATCTGGGAAAATAGTATGGCAAATTCTTTCTTCCATATTGATTATGATGAAGAAAAGGGACTGGTAGATAAAGAGACTCTCCTAAAACGTATGCAGAGTTATTCTATGCAGGTTATCACCCACTTTGAGTCCAAATATCCGGGAACCGTGATCGCATGGGATGTTATCAACGAGGCCATTGATCAACAGGCATCTAAGGATGACCCAACCACTGGTCTTCGTCTCTATACCTCAGGTAATTTCTACAAGATTATCGGTGGAGATTATATCAAATATGCATTCCAGTATGCAAAGGAAGCCGTAAAGGCTACGGGAGCAGATATCAAACTGTTTTACAATGATTTTAACTGCTTCCAGAACCCTAAAACTGGTTATATCGTAAAATTAATCAAATACTTAAATGCAGATCCTGAAAATCCTCTTCTCGACTGCATGGGAATGGAAGGTTATGTCCTTACCTACTGGCCAAATGCTTCTGATGTAAAGAATGCCATGACCCAGTTTGCCAAATGTGGCGTCCCAGTGGGCATCAATGAACTGACTGTGCGCTTGAACCAAAAAGAATCTTCAAACAAAAAAGAAGTTACGGAGAAGGATATCGCTGCTCATGCACAGAAATACAAAGATATTTTCACTGCCTACTGTGACTTTGCAGCTGAAAATCCCGGCATGCTCACCAACGTAAGTATCTGGGGATTATTGGATCGTCCTGACCTGGAAGCTGAATTTGAAAAACCAGAAAATGAACGTCACTATGATTACAACATTTATGGAACACATTCTGGACTCTTCACAGCTGAATTTGATGCAAAAGATGCATTTTTTAATGTCATTGATGTATTAAAAGAATATTACTGATCCAAAATGATCTAACAAAAGCCCTTTCCGGTATAAGGTAAAATGAATACCTGCCCGGAAGGGCTTTTTTACTATTCTGGCTTTGCTTTTTGAAAGCGCTCAATCTCTTCTTTATAAGGCGCTGATGATTTTTTATCATCCGGGTTTTCTTTGACCCAAGGTGTCTCCAAAATCTTGGGGACATTCCGGAACCGCTCATCCGAGACAAACCGCAGCAGAGTCTCAAATCCTATATGTCCCTTTCCCACATTTTCATGACGGTCCTTTTGGGCGCCGAGAGGATTTTTGCTGTCGTTGATGTGGATCGCGGCGATCTGATCCAAACCAATCACTTCATCAAAGTGTGCCAGCACTCCATCATAATCGTTTACGATATCATATCCCGCATCGTGAATATGGCAGGTATCCAGGCAGACCCGCAGATGTTCGGGACAACGGACACCATCATAGACCGCTTTTAATTCTTCAAAAGTTTTGCCGATCTCACTTCCTTTTCCCGCCATCGTCTCCAGTGCAATATCCACTGGCATATCCGCGGACATTACCTTGTCCAGCCCCTCGATGATGCGGGCGATGCCAGCCTCTACACCAGCTCCCACATGTGCCCCGGGATGAAGCACCAAAACTTTAGCTCCCATCGCTGCTGTCCGCTCTAACTCGATACCCAGAAATTCCACAGCGATCTCAAAGGTCTCCGGTTTTACCGTATTGGCAAGGTTAATGATATAGGGCGCATGTACGATAAAGTTCTTTATACCATTTTCTTCCATACACTGTCCCGCCTCTTCAATCCTTAGTTCTTCCAGTTTCTTACGTCTCGTATTCTGTGGTGCTCCAGTATAGATCATAAAGGTATTCGCACCGTATGAGAGCGCTTCCTTCACAGAACCGAGCATCATTTCTTTTCCACTCATCCCTACATGGGATCCCAGTAAATACATCGTTATCCTCCTTTTGTAAAAATAAAGAATTTCATTTATAGGTTCTCTAATTCTGCCATCTTACCTGCTGTCCCTTGATCACCGGATAAAGGAGCACACAATTGCCCCGCAGGTTTTCCCGGTACATATTGACGGCAGAGATCTGGTTGTTTTCGTAAGTTGTATAGTAATATATTCCTTTGTCTACATTGCAGCAGGAGCTATAGATCGTGATCTCATCCTTGCCATCCCCCATGTGCACACATCCCCGCGGAAATGCCACTGAATTCAAAATGTGAAAAAACTGGCTGATACTTTCTGATTCGGTATCCCCGGAAACAGAGTTGCAGGCAATAAATGACGCCCTGACAAAACGTGAGATCGAAGTAAGGTCTCCAGGAAGTCCAAAGCTCCCCATTCCCCTGCTATAGCAGTTCAGCTCCAGGTTCTGCGAAAAGGTATTTTGTGGCTTTTCACAGGACAATCCCATATATTGGTTCAGGTTGAAAAGCTGAAAATCAAAGACGGGATCATTGGTAAGGACTCCTACCGGATTGTCATATACTTTTAAGCCCTCCTTCAATGGTTCTACCACGATAGTGCTCTCTCTGTCCGAAAACATCCAGTGCATCGGTGACAGAGGGAGACTTTCATTAAACCGGATGTCGGCTATATTAATTGTCTTCAGCTTTTCCTTAACCTCGGCTATGTCGGCACATTGTCCCAGAATCCATGCCACAAATTCATAGGGCGCGATATTATCTTTTCCTGGCACTTCCGGTATATAAGCTGCATTTCCCGCGAACAACAACCCCGCCACACTAAGCCCTTTCTCATTGGTCGCATCATAATATAATGGATAACCGTCGGTGAAATTTCCCATTCCGATCATGGCATAGTGCGTCTTCATGTCTGGCACATTCCGGAAAGGAAGGGGGAAATTTCTCGGCGTCACCATTACTGTTTCCCCATAGGATAGTTCATAGTCCATATTTCTTCCAAAATAGTGATCTTGTGTTTTATAGGTTATCGCAGTACACATTTCTACCTCCATCCGCCAATACTATTCGGCATTAAAATATTCTTTTACAAGCATTTCCAGCGCCACCTGATCTCTGACCGCCATCAGTTCACGGGCAGAATGCATAGCGAGCACCGGCACGCCCATATCCACCATTTTCATCGGAAGATATCTGGAGGCAATGGCTCCCAGCGTGCCCCCCTGGGATACATCGGAACGCCCCGCGTATTTCTGATACGGAATATCCACATTTTCCATCAGCATCATGACGGTTCCGATGGCGCTGCTGTCCGTCACATAATTCTGAGAGCCGGAACGCTTGATCACCACGCCCCCTCCCAGGGGATTCTCATTGGTGGGGTCCGATTTTTCCGGCTTATTTGGATGAAAGCCATGGGCCACATCCAGAGAGAGACCAAAACCGTTTATAAGCGCCGTCCTTGCTGCTGCCTGCGCCACACCGAGGAACGCATATAATTTCTCAAGGACCATGGATAAAAGTACAGAGTCCGCTCCCTGCTTTGTCCGACTTCCAATCTCTTCGTTATCAAATAAAACAATTCCGTTAATTCCCTTTTGTCTTCTGCTCTGGCAGATCCCCTGCAGACATGCCTCTACAGACGTGATATTATCCAGCCGTGGAGCTGAAATCAATTCTTCCTGCAGCCCAAGGACATCCCCGGCATCACAGTTATACAGATAAACTTCGTAATCCAGGATCTCAGAGACGGATACTCCAAGCCTTCGCGCCAGCAGTATCGTGAAAAATTCTTCCTCAACACCCTCACCCAGCAGTCCTGCCAGTGGAGCCATATCTGTCTGTCTATTCAGCTCGGTTCCCTTATTGACGTCCCGATTTAAATGTACCGCCAGATTCGGGATCGTAAACAAGGGTTTTTTCATATCGAAAATCCGAACTTCCGGCTGAAAGGAATGTTCCGACTTAATGACCACCTTCCCCGCTGCTGAGAGGGGGCGGTCAAGCCAGGTATTGAGAATCGGCCCCCCATATATTTCTACATTTAATTTTCCATAACCGTGAGACCTGATCTCCGGTCTGCTTTTTACATAGAGACATGGGTGGTCAGTATGGGCCGCCGCCAATCGAAACATATGCTCCGATTCTGCTGCCTGCCCAGGGTCAAACTGACTCCCCACAGCAAAAGCGTATACCGTGGATGCACTTACATTAACAAAATATCTGCCTCCAGGGCCCACCTGCCATTCGGCATTGTGAAGAAAAAGCTCTTCAAACCCGTTTTCTTCCAGTGTCTTTACGGCGCCGTCAGCGGCGGTAAAGCTGCATGTGCTGACAGATAACCGGTTCAAGAGCCGGTCTGCTGTTTCAACACATACTCTGTTCTGCATATTTGTATTCATTCATCATCGTTCCTCTCTTTAAAGGATACTCATATTATATCGCATTATGCAAAAAATACAAACAGAAGACAAACATCTGAAAAATTTTTTATGAATCTATGTATAAAAAAAACAGAGAGGTCAATACTGTATTTATACAAATGATAAAGTAAAATACTTATCCTCCCCCTTATAAGCCGCAAAAGCGGCAAACCCCAGCCCCGGCGGCAAAGGCGCCGCCGGGGCTGGGGTTTTTGATTATTATCGTCTTTCAGTTTACATTTGCTTATTTGTTCTCTTTCGCCATCTTCCTCCAGTTAATATATCCATAAGTGGAGTTAAGCAGATACGCACTCCACATCACAAGCAGGGTTACAGCGCTCATATCACCTTTGATCAGTACAAGGAGCCACAACACCACAGATACCACATTTACAACCACCCACATAACCCACTGCTCTGAATAACGGGCAACCATTAGGATGGAGGCGATCATGCTCAGCACCGTAGATGTTGCATCTACCAGGGCAAATTCTCCTCCCAGTAGATTCAGGATTCCACAGTATGCTGCCACTGCGGCAATGGAACCTACAATCAGAAGAACCCAGCCCTTCGCTGTCAGGTTCCGGGCTTTTACTTCTGCATTGTCCGCTGCCATGTTCTTCTTCCAGCTGAAGAATCCAATGATAATAATCGGCACCATAATAATATTGTACATTACTTCCCCATAAATATGCTGTTCAAAACAGATGTATGCGTAAGTAACTGCCTGCACCAGTCCAAAGGCATAATTTAATATCTTGCCTTTTGCACAAAGTACAACGCTGATAATCCCTGCAAGTCCGCTTAACAGTGCCAGTAGGCTGTCTCCCCAGACCAGAGATAATACCACCATCGTCACAGCCGACAGTACCAGCCAGCATTTTTCAAACATTGTCCAATCTGAAAAAAAAGTCTTTATCCTACTCATATTACCAATCTCCTCTCGTAAATTCTTCTGCCGTCAGTGTCGGTCCCTGCACACCCACTACCATAGCTGAGACCTGATTTGCCAATGCGACTGCTTCCCGGCTGTCTTTTCCTTTGCTTCTCAAAGCGATGAACGCTCCGATATGAGTGTCCCCCGCTCCGATTGTGTCCACAACCTGTGCCTTTTTTGATGGTATCACTTCTCCCACACCACTTTGATACAGATAGCAGCCTTTCTCACCAAGTGTAATAATTACTGAATTTCCACATTTCTCAAAAAGCTGTTCTGCTGCGTCTTCATAATGCTCTTCCCCGGTAAATTGCAACGCTTCCCCTTCATTTAGATGTAGTACCGGATGCAGTTTAAAAATTCTCTCATGCCTTTCCTTTTTAATATGACAGATTCTTGGCCCTGGCGCATAGTAAACAATCAAATGCTCGTTTTCCTCCAGAAATTCGATGATGGTTTCGCCGCCTTCACCTTCGATTTCATAACCACAAATGTATACGGAATCGTATTCCTTGGGATCCACCTCGGCAAACCACTCCTTTTCAAATCCGCATTCAATCCCCGGAAGTGTCAAAAAAGTACGCTCACCGTCCGCCTCCACCATGCAGAGACAATACCCGTTATCCCGTACCTTGGAATGTATGGGACTCTCATGTCCCGTCTGCCCTAATTTCTTACGGATAATGTCGGCATAGATTCCGGTACCGACTGGCGCGAACAAGGTATATGGTACCTGAAAATGTTTTTGTATGTCTGCCACATTATAGGCACACCCGCCAACTTTCATTTCCTGGGATTTGGCATAAACATCTTCTCCCGTCCTTGGCAGCCGTTCCATCTGCATCACAATATCCAGCATCGCTGCACCAATAATAAGATTTTTCTTCATTACACCTTCCCTCTCTTTCCTAAAATTGCACATGCGTATGGTTCCATTTCTATGTGATTAGCTTTCTGGATCAGTTCGATGTCCTCTGCTGGAATGCCCTGTATTCCCGACGCTCCACCGCAGACTGATACTGCCATCGCTCCAATCGTATCGGTATCTCCGCCCAGATTTGCACAGAGCAGAGCACATCGGTGTACATCGAAGGAGGCATAATATGCAATCGCTATGGCACAGGGCACAGAATCCACTGTGTTCACACCTGCCCCCATCATGTTGTAGAGCTCCTCCAGAAAATGATCTTCCTCTGATTTATACTTTTTCGCCAGTTCCACCCCATATCTTATTCTTGTTCCGAGAGAGGCTGACACTGTACTCGCTCCAAGAGACATCGCATACTCTTCTACAGAAAGAACATCTTCAATCATTTCATCCCGATTCTCTTTCTCTATCGCCGAAGCCACAGCCATAGCAACCATGCTGGCTCCTGTAATCGTGATATCACTACTGTGGGTGATATTGGAAACAACCTTCACATAATCACACAGCTGCTGTTTCTGATCCGGATAAAACAATGCGCCAACCGGGGCAATACGCATTGCCGCCCCATTGGATAATGCCTGTTCTGAATACTGGCGGGCATTTTTCCCCTGTTCAAACAGTTCCAGAGTTACTTTGGAAGTCGGGCCCAG
>JAAVZE010000115.1 GCA_022791495.1 Eubacterium sp. | reverse complement strand
TAAGAAACTTACAGTTGATGCAGATGGAGATGGAAAAACAGATCAGTATGCATTGGCAAGTTTCTCTAAATATTATCTGCCAATGTGTGCGGCAAATAACAACGCAACATTTGTGGATGTTAACGAAGAAGGAAAATATGAAAATAAGAGTGGAACAAAAGAATTCCTCGAGGCTATGAACTGGGGTATGAGTCTTTATAACGAAGGATACATCATGCCGAAACCAGAGGGAGCAGCCTGGGATTGGTATAAAGCTGCATTCCGTGATGGTGAAGTTGCAATGCAGGTATCTGAAGTTTATGAGATCAGTGCATTCGCTACGATGGAAGACAACTGGGGATTCGTTATGTTCCCATACAATGAAAAGAATAAGGATGCAACCAATAGCTCAACACCAAACGATAACATTATTGTAATGCCAAGCTGCTATGAGCCGGAAGAGGCAGAGAAGATCGCATTTGCTTATGATCTTTATACAGAACCTACACCAGAATTTGATCTTGATGAGGCTTGGAAAGAGTCTTATTATGAGCAGTTCAGAGATGAGCGTGCAGTGGATGAGACATTGACGATGATGAGGGAACCAGAGCGCAAGCAGACATCTTATCTGCCAATGCTTGGTGAGCTTGATTATGGTGATTTCTGCTATAGTGTATACGCAGGTGCTACAACACCAGCGAAGCAGATCGAAAAGGTTTCTTCCCAATGGAACAAAGTAATTGAGGATATGAATAAGAAGTATGAGAATTTTGCAGCTTCTCATTCTAAATAATCTGCCTGTTTCCAAAACAGGTAAGTAAATAATGGGGCTGACCAAAGCAGACGATGGTTTGTTTTGTCCAGCCCTGTTTTAAAATATCCGGGATATATGAGCAAAGGGAATAACATTATAATTATAGATCAAGATTGGAGAAAAATATGAGCGATAAAAAATATCTGGATGAATCACTATCTTTTGAAGAGAGAGCGGAGGCACTGGTGTCTGAGATGACACTGGAGGAAAAGGTATATCAGACTCTTCACGGAGCACCTTCCATAGATCGTTTGGATGTAAAGGCATATAATTATTGGAACGAAGCACTTCATGGTGTGGCGAGGGCGGGTACAGCGACTGTTTTTCCCCAGGCGATCGGACTTGCTGCTACATTTGATGAAGATTTTTTGGAGGATATCGCAGAAGCTGTCTCAGATGAGGGGCGTGCCAAATTTAATGCACAGCAGAAATATGGAGATTATGATATTTATAAAGGTCTTACATTTTGGTCGCCAAATGTAAATATATTCCGTGATCCGAGATGGGGACGGGGACATGAGACTTTTGGTGAGGATCCTTATCTCACATCAAGGCTGGGAGTTAGATTTATCGAAGGAATGCAGGGAAAAGACGAAAAATATATGAAAGTTGCTGCCTGTGCAAAGCATTTTGCTGTTCACTCTGGTCCAGAGGATGAAAGACATAGTTTTAATGCGGTTGTCAGTGAACAAGATCTGAGGGAAACCTATCTTCCTGCATTCAAGGCATGTGTAAAAGAAGCTGGTGTGGAAGTGGTCATGGGTGCTTATAACCGTACCAATGGAGAGGCCTGCTGTGGAAGTGCCAGGCTGCTTGAGGACATACTGCGGGGAGAGTGGCAGTTTAAAGGACATGTTACATCGGATTGTTGGGCGATCAAAGACTTCCATCAATATCATATGGTAACATCTACTCCTGTAGAAAGTGTTGCCCTTGCTATGAATAAAGGCTGTGATCTGAATTGTGGCAATATTTATGGCAATCTGTTAAAAGCGGTGAAAGACGGACTGGTAGAGGAAGAAACTATTACCCGCGCCGTAAAAAGACTCTTTACCACGAGAATGAAACTGGGACTCTTTGATCCACAGGAAAAGGTTCCTTATCATGCCATTGATTATTGTGTGGTTGACTGCGATAAACATAAAAAACTTAATGAGAAAGCAGCAAGGAAGAGTGCGGTTCTGTTAAAGAATTCACAAGGCCTTCTCCCATTGGATAAAAAAGCTTATAAGACCATCGGCGTGGTGGGACCAAATGCCAATAACCGAAAAGCACTGGTTGGCAATTATGAGGGAACGGCCTCAGAGTATATTACCATTCTGGAGGGAATTCAGAGCTGTGTGGGAGAAGACGCAAGAGTGCTCTATTCTGCTGGGTGTCATCTCTGCAGGGACCGCATGCAGGGATTAGCTCAGGCAAATGACCGTATGTCGGAGGTTCGTGCTGTGGCTGATGCGTCGGATGTGATCATTGCCTGTCTGGGATTGGATGCAAGTCTTGAAGGAGAAGAGGGAGATCAAGGAAATGAGTTTGCCAGTGGGGATAAGCCCAATCTGAATCTTCCGGGATTGCAGCAGGAAGTATTGGAGGAACTGGTGAAATCCGGGAAACCTGTTGTTCTTGTTCTCCTTTCTGGAAGTGCTCTTGCTGTGCCATATGCGGACGAACATGTATCGGCGATCCTGCAGGGCTGGTATCCAGGAGCGAGAGGTGGAAAGGCGATTGCCGATATTCTTTTTGGAGAGTATTCTCCAGAAGGAAAATTACCAGTAACGTTTTACCGTACATCAGAGGAACTTCCGGATTTTAAAGATTATTCCATGAAAAACAGAACCTACCGTTATATGGAAAATGAGGCCCTTTATCCATTTGGTTACGGTCTGAGCTATACTAAATTTAAAATGGGCGGAACGGAGATCTCAGGGGACAGGATAGCGGCAGATCAGAGTGTTATAGTCCGAACGACACTGACGAACTCTGGAGATATGGAAGGTGCCGAAACGGTTCAGGTCTACATACATGCCTGCCTTGAAAATGCTCCCAATTATCAGCTCAAAGCGTTGAAGAAGGTGACGTTGAAGCCTGGGGAGAGCAGGGAGATCGCCTTAACTCTTAGCGGTGCAGATTTTGCCCTTTATAATGAAGAGGGGGTAAAGGTTCTGGAACACTGCGATTACGAAGTATATGTGGGAACCAGTCAGCCAGATGCGAGAAGCAAAACCTTGACGGGAACGTCTCCAGAAAAATTTGTTGTTAAAAATGTGGGAGATGCGGTTGTGATCGCTGAGTAAAGGGAGGAGAGAATGAACACTGTAAATTATACGAAATGCTGGTTAGACTATAAGGAACTGCCAGAAGAGCAGAAAAAGGCGTGTTTCTATTATCCTGTGCTGATGACGGGGGGAAAAGTTGCCGACACAGCGGGAGAAGAGTATTGTAGAATCATGGCACAGCTGCTGGGAGAGCCAGTGGAGCTTCTGGGTGAGGCCATCGAGGAGCCGGGAGTGTATATGGAAGTGGATCCGGAGCTGGAAGCTCCTGGCTGTGAAGAGGCACTGGCATTCCAAACCTTTGTAATTTACGAAGAAGAGGGAAGTATAATCATCACTGGTAAATCGGAAGAAGCATTGTTACAGGGGGTATTTGCCTTTGTACGTATGGTTTATCTTGAAGAGCTGGAAGAGAAACTGCCTTATCACTGTACACCGACGATGCCTCTTCGGTTTATGAATCATTGGGATGATATGGATGGCAGTATTGAGAGAGGGTATTCGGGGCAGTCTTTCTTTTATGAGGATTACAAAATGTTCTACAATGATAGAACTGAAATGTACGCCCGGCTGATAGCCTCTATTGGTACGAATGCTATTGTGATCAATAATGTAAATGTACATGAAAAAGAGACCTATCTTATCACAGATGTGTATTTGGGTATGGTGAAAAAATATGTTGATCTGTTTGGGCGGTATGGCATCAAACTTTTTCTGAGTGTAAATTTTGCTGCGCCAATGGAGCTGGGAGGAATTTCGGGATCAGACCCTCTGGATCCAGATGTGATAAAGTGGTGGGAGCAGGCCGTGAAGCATATTTACGAGGTGATTCCTGAATTTGGCGGATTTCTGGTAAAGGCAGATTCCGAGGGAAGACCGGGCCCCTTTACTTATGGAAGAACCCATGCGGAGGGGGCTAACATGCTGGCCAGAGCACTGGCTCCCTACGGCGGTATCGTTGTGTGGAGGTGTTTTGTTTATAACTGCGGTCAGGACTGGAGGGACCAGAAGACCGACCGGGCAAGGGCTGCCTATGATCATTTTATGGAATTGGACGGCAGTTTTGATGATAATGTGATTCTTCAGATTAAAAACGGTCCTATGGATTTTCAGGTCAGAGAGCCAGTATCACCGCTGTTTGGAGGACTCAAAAAAACAAATATGATCCTAGAGGTACAGATTGCCCAGGAGTATACCGGACAACAGATCGATCTCTGCTATCTGATTCCGATGTGGAAAGAGATCCTTTCCTTTGATACCTACGGAGTGGGAGAGGGAACGACTGTGGAAAGGGTAGTTTCCGGAGAGTGTTATGGACAGAGCCATTGTGGCATCGCCGGCGTGATCAATACCGGGGATGACGAAAATTGGACAGGAAATGATCTTGCAGCGGCAAATCTGTATGGATTTGGACGTCTGGCGATGGAGGCTTCCTTAAGTGCAGAGCAGATCGCCAGTGAGTGGACCAGATTGTCCCTTGGTAGTTCCAGGGATGTGACGGAAGTCGTCGTGCCCATGCTGTGTGGCTCCTGGGGGACCTATGAAAAATATAATGCTCCCTTGGGAATTGGCTGGATGGTCAGTCCGCGTTATCACTACGGACCGGATATCGACGGGTATGAATATGACCGCTGGGGAACCTATCACAGGGCAGACCTGCATGGAATCGGTGTGGACCGGACAGAAAAAGGGACTGGGTATGTGTCCCAGTACAATGAACCCTGGCGCTCCATATATAGAGATTTGGAAAAATGTCCGGAAGAGTTGCTGCTTTTTTTCCATCATATTCCCTATACTCATATGTTAAAAACTGGGAAAACATTGATCCAGCACATATATGATACTCATTTTGAAGGTGTCCAGGAAGTGGAGACGATGCAGAAGAACTGGGATACACTCAAAGGTAAAATTTCAGATCGCGCTTTTTCCTGTGTGGCGGAGCGTTTTGAAAGACAGCTGGAGAACGCAAGGGAATGGCGTGACCGTGTGAATACATATTTTTATCGTAAATGTGGGATAGAGGATGAAAAAGGAAGAAAAATTTACCCCTGATGTATTTTATTTTGTAAGGAAAGGAAGAATAGTAAATGGAAATGACATTAAGATGGTATGGCGAGGGAAATGACAGTGTGACACTGGAACAGATCCGTCAGATACCAGGAGTAACCGGAGTTATCACAGCACTTCATGACATCCCGGCAGGAGAGCCATGGACCTATGAGGATGTTATGAAAAGAAAACAGGAAGTTGAGGCAAAAGGACTGCAGCTGACAGGTATTGAGAGTATCAATGTCCATGAGGACATAAAGATTGGCCTGTCTTCCCGTGACCAGCTGATCGAGAACTACAGGAAGTCTTTGGAGGCAGTGGGTAAAGCGGGGATCCATCTGGTATGTTACAACTTTATGCCAGTATTTGACTGGACAAGAACAGATCTTGCGATGCCTCTGGAAGACGGTTCCACCGCACTTGCTTATGATTCCTCTATCATTGACGGAATCGATGCCAGTGAGATGTTTGACCGTATCGAAAAAGCCAGCGGCGGCTTTGTTATGCCTGGCTGGGAACCAAACCGTAAGGCGGAAATCATGGAACTTTTTGAAAAATATAAAGAGGTGACGGCGGACAAGCTCCGGGAGAATTTTAAGTATTTTCTCGATGGCATTATGCCAGTCTGTGAAAAATTCCAAATCAAGATGGCGGTTCATCCGGATGATCCGGCATGGGATGTGTTCGGGCTTCCAAGAATTGTAACCTGTGAGGAGGATCTGTTAAAGATCGCTTCCCTGAATGACAGTATTTATAACGGGTTTACTTTCTGTACCGGCTCCCTGGGAAGTAATCTGAACAACGATCTACCGAAGATCATCCGCAATCCGAAGATTGCCGAGAGAATACATTTTGCCCACATCCGGAATATCAAGTATGAAAATGACGACCTGTTCCATGAGGTATCCCATCTTTCATCCGATGGCAATTTTGATATGTACGAGATTGTGAAGGCATTGATTGAGACGGGCTTTGATGGTGTGATTCGTCCGGACCATGGCAGAATGATCTGGGATGAGCAGGCGAGACCGGGGTACGGGCTCTACGACCGCGCATTGGGCGTGGCTTATCTGAACGGTCTTTGGGAAGCCATCAAGAAAAATAGTAAATGAATTTGGAAAGGACAGTAAGATCATGAAATTGACAGATTTGCAAAAGGAAGTTTCTGGCGACTGGAAGGCAAAAGGCTATGAACTTCCAGAGTATGACCGGGAAGCCGTAAAGAAAAACACGAAGGAGAACCCTGTCTGGGTTCATTTTGGAGCGGGGAATATTTTCCGGGCATTTCCGGCCGAAATACTTCAGAGACTGTTAAACAGCGGCGCGTATAACAAGGGTGTGATTGTGGCGGAGAGTTTTGACCATGAGATTATCACAAAGGCTTATAAACCATATGATTCCCTCAGTCTTTCCGTGGTTTTGAAATCCAACGGTACCATTGAAAAAAAGGTGGTGGGGAGTGTTGTGGAAGCACTGGTGGCAGACCAGTCGGTTCCAGAAGACTTTTCCAGGCTCTTTGAGATTTTTGAGTCCCCGTCGTTACAGATCGCAAGCTTTACCATTACCGAAAAGGGTTACAGTCTCCATGACGGAAAGGGGGATATCCTTCCGGTAGTAGAAGCTGGTTTTAAAGAGTCAGTGGAGAATCAGGGGCATCTTATGGGACGGATCGCGGCGTTATGTTACCGCCGTTATCAGACCTGCAAGGCGCCGGTCGCCCTGTCCAGTATGGATAATTGTTCCCATAATGGAGACAAGCTGAAAGCGGGTGTCATGGCATTTGTAGAGGCCTGGAGAAAGAATGGTATTGTAGAGAAAGAATTTGAGGATTTCATGAAGGATCCCTCGAAAGTATCCTTCCCCTGCTCCATGATCGACAAGATTACTCCAAGACCGGATGAAAATGTGAAGAAGATGCTGGAGGAGGATGGTTTTGAAGATACTGAGCTGATTATTACCAGCCGTAATACCTATACATCGCCTTTTGTAAATTCGGAGGAAACTGGGTATCTGGTGATTGAGGACTCCTTCCCGAATGGAAGACCGCCGCTGGAAAAAGCTGGTGTTCTTTTTACCGACAAAGAGACGGTGGATAAGGTGGAGAGAATGAAAGTATGTACCTGTCTGAATCCTCTTCACACAGCGCTGGCTGTATATGGTTGTCTGCTATCCCATACCTCCATCCATGAGGAGATGAAGGATGCAGAGTTGTCCAAACTTATTGAAAAAATGTGCTACGAAGAAGGGATGCCGGTGGTGGTAGATCCAGGAGTTATCGATCCGAAAGATTTTGCTGGTGCTGTGCTGAAGTTGAGATTTCCGAATCCCTTTATGCCGGATTCCCCTCAGCGAATTGCTACGGATACCTCTCAAAAGTTGTCTGTTCGATTTGGAGAGACCATCAAATCTTATCTGGCAAGTGATACATTGGATGTAAAATCTCTGACTCTGATCCCTCTGGTGCTGGCTGGCTGGTGCCGCTATCTCATGGGCGTTAATGACGATGGTGAGAAATTTGAACAGAGCCCGGATCCTCTGTTAGAAAAAGTTACAAAATACGTGTCCGGAGTAAAACTTGGTGAAGAGACGGATGTGCATGCTGCACTGGAACCAATTCTGAAAGATGAGACCATATTTGGTGTGAATTTATATGAGGCGGGACTAGGTGAGAAGGTAGAAGGCATGTTTGCCGAGCTGACGGCGGGTAAAGGTGCGATCCGCAGCACACTGAAAAAATATGTAAAATAAATGTCAAACAAATAAAAGAACAGCTTCCTATTGATAATATCATAGAAAGCTGCTCTTTTTAGGTTTACGTAGAGGCAAAGTGACAGGAATTATGCCAGTGCAGTTTTCATGATCCCCAATGCATTTTTTTCCAGACGGGAAACCTGAGCCTGGGAGATATGGATTTCTTCTGCCACCTCCATCTGGGTTTTTCCTTGAAAATACCGGAGATCAATGATGTTTTTTTCCCGTTCGGGAAGAGTCTTCATGGCTTCCCGCAGAGAGAGCATTTCCACCCAGTTTGCTTCTTTATTTTTCGTGTCGCTGATCTGATCCATGATATAGAGTGTATCGCCTCCTTCTGAATAAACGGGTTCATAGAGAGAGACGGGGCTCTGTATGGCGTCCAGGGCAAAGACGATGTCTTCTGCCGGCACATCAAGTTCCTTTGCGATATCTTCAATAGTTGGTTCCCGGTCAGATTTTTTCATCATGGCTTCCTTTGTATAGATTGCTTTATAGGCAATATCTCTCAAGGACCGGCTGACCCGGATCGAGTTGTTGTCCCTAAGGAAGCGCCGGACTTCTCCAATGATCATAGGTACAGCATAAGTGCTGAATTTGACGTTCAGTGTGACATCAAAATTATCAATTGCCTTGATCAATCCGATACAGCCGATCTGAAATAGATCGTCAATGTTCTCATTTGAGTTGGTAAAGCGCTGGATAATACTGAGGACGAGACGGAGGTTTCCTTTGATATAAGTGTCTCTTGCCTCCTTATTTCCCTTGGCAATTTCTTTAAAGAGCTGTTCTTTTTCATCTTCGGTTAAGAGGGGAAGTTTGCTTGTATTTACTCCGCAT
>JAAVZE010000114.1 GCA_022791495.1 Eubacterium sp. | reverse complement strand
TGAGGTCTATGCCAGGTTGATCTGCACAAACACATTTAGAATGATCGATACGGAGAACATCGACTGGGAAGTATTAAAGATCTTTGGCGATGGAGCCGGTCATGGTGCGGAACTCCGGTTAGGAAGTGCTGGAAACACTTACGTTTGTTCTGGAAAAATTAATTTGATCACATCCTTGCCAAATAATTTAGGGAGCGGTGAATCCTACGTAAAGAACGGAGAGAATTTATATCTTGCGTCGGATGATAGTGTATTTATCTATTCCAATTGTGACAATTTTAGCGACCGTAAAGGATTGTCCTTTGTAGACGGTGTTTTAAAACCTCTGCGGGATCAAAATATAAATATTGGAACTCTGTCAACACCATTTTATGATATATATGGCACCAATTTAAGATTAAAACCCAAGAGCTCAAACTATGGATCTAAATTGAATTTTGGCGATGGGGATTATGTCTATTTTCATGAGGACAGAGATGATCATTTGAAAATATATGCTAAAAATGGAGTTTCCATCGACAATAACGATGTAACATTTGGTGGAACCTTCCAGGCATCCGCCGATCCAAACGATATCGTTCAAACTATGACGATTACCAAATCTGGGGAAATCGTCTTTGGATTAACTGGATCCCAGCCACTAGAAACAAGAATAACTCAATATAAAATTACTGCTTCTATTGCAAATCTTCATCAATGCACCAGTTATGCTATAAGCACTGGACATATAAATGTAATGAATAGTGTGGCCTCCAGTTTACGCCCTCACAATGATACACTTAGCCTTGGCTTTTCTGATTACCGCTGGAAAGAAATATGGTGCATAACTTCCCTTAATACAACCTCCGACAGAAACCTTAAGAAAAACATATATAACCTGTCAGCTGACGACAGATATTGTAAGTTCTTCATGTTACTCCAGCCAAAGTCATACCTGTTTAAAGACGGAGAATCAGGCAGAACACATATAGGATTTATTTCCCAGGATGTAGAGGAAGCTATGAGTACATGCGGACTGTCATCTCTAGAATTTGCCGGCTTCTGTAAAGATCAGAAAATAGAAAGAATAGAAAACGAAGAAGGTATTATAGAAGAAAATCCGGTGTTTGATGATGAGGGAAATCCAGTTTATCTTTACTCTCTCCGATATGAAGAATTCATTGCCTTGAATACCATGATGATACAAAAACTTTGCAAAAAAGTAGGGGATTTAAATTAGTTTATGTATTCTGAAAAAGATATTCTTTTTATAAATGATTACTCCAATTTCAGCCTTT
The DNA here is from genome assembly GCA_022791495.1 of Eubacterium sp. Classification (GTDB taxonomy): domain Bacteria; phylum Bacillota; class Clostridia; order Lachnospirales; family Lachnospiraceae; genus Eubacterium_F. The sequence goes on along the minus strand of JAAVZE010000114.1, from coordinate 11,579 downwards.
ATACAATTTAACTACTGTCAAGTAACTCAATTTGTACAGTAACGTAAGATCAGTATCTAAGTTTTATTAACCAAAATATTTAAAAGAAAGGAGATATGGTGTTTTATAAACATCATACAAAAACTATATGAATAAAATAACACAGCAATTATCTCTTGATCTGGTGGAGATTTCCCATAATGTCATAAATGCCAGACAAAATGACCAACTGACAAGGGATATTAATATCACAATTACTAATAATGGGCAGGAATATGAACTGCCTGAAACGGCATTTGCATATCTCCGCGGAAAACGGGCAGATACAAAGCCTGTCTTTTATAGCGTGGAAATAGTGGATAGAAAAAAAGGACTTCTCCATGCAGAATTACATAATTATGTACTGAGCTGCTCCGGAGGCTGCACACTGGATATTGGTATTTACAACAGGATCCAGGATGAAAATAAAACTCCAAATGAGGAAAACGAAATAGCATCCACAGATTCATTTATGTTGTACATTCCAGAGGAAGTACTTGATGAAGTGGAGATTGTGGAATCCGATGAAGGAAGTACCCTGGCACAGCTTATAAACTCCGCCAGAGATGAAATTGAAGAGATGAATTCACTGGAAGAAACAGTTACGAATAATGAAAAACAAAGGACAACCAATGAATCAGTCAGGGAATCAAATGAAGAAAACCGACAGAAACAGGAGAATCAAAGGCAGGAGGATTCAGAAACCGTAATAAAAAACGCAAATGATGCCATACAAAGCGCCAATCTTGCCACGGATAACGCCAATAGTGCAGCCGAAAGTGCTGACAGTGCAGCTGCCAACGCCAATGCCAAAGCAACGGATCTGCAAAACAAATTGGATTCTCATCATTTTGTTCTAACAGAGGACAAAGATGTGGCGGGCGGTGTCCCTGGGCTTGATACAAACACAAAAATTCGAAATAATAAATTATACCAGGCTACAACAACATCAAAGGGAATCACCCAGCTTACCGACAGCGTAGCAAGTAATTCCGTTTCTACTGCCGCTACTGCTAATTCCGTAAAAACTGCTTACGATAAGGCGGTATCTGTCGGTGAAGACCTAAAGTCCCACAATTCTTCCATCAATTGTCATAATGATATTAGAAATCTTATCTCTGCGCTGACTACAAGGTTGAATGCACTGGCAGACAGTGATGATACAACCCTCGACCAGTTAAGCGAAATTGTCGCTTATATCAAAAATAACAAGAACCTGATTGATGGAATCACCAGAAAAATGGATTCACTGGAAGAAACAGTTACGAATAATGAAAAACAAAGGACAATTAATGAATCAGTCAGGGAATCAAATGAAGAAAACCGACAGAAACAGGAGAATCAAAGGCAGGAGGATACAAAAACTGCAATAAGAAACACAAATGCCGCCATACAAAGCGCCAATCGTGCCACCGATAATGCTAATAGTGCAGCTGAAAGTGCAAACAATGCAGCAACTAACGCCAATGACAAAGCTACAGATCTGCAAAACAAGTTGGATTCTCATCATTTTGTTCTGACTGAAGACAGAGATAAGGCGGGCGGTGTTCCTGGGCTTGATACAAACACTAAAATTCCTAGTGATAAATTATACCAGGCTACAACAACATCAAAAGGTATTACCCAGCTTACCAACAGCGTTACCAGTAACTCCGTTTCTACTGCTGCTACTGCTAATTCCGTAAAAACTGCTTACGATAAGGCAGTATCTGTAGATGGAGACCTGAAGTCCCACAATTCTTCCGATAACTGCCATAATGATATTAGAAATCTGATCTCCGTGCTGACATCAAGATTGAATGCACTGGCAGACAGTGATGACACAACCCTGGACCAGTTAAGCGAAATTGTCGCTTATATCAAAAATAACAAGAACCTGATTGATGGAATCACAACCAGTAAGGTCAATGTATCGGATATTATTGACAATCTGTTGTCCACTGCTGTTAATAAACCACTGTCAGCAAAACAAGGAAAAATATTGAAAGACCTAATTGACGGAAAATCATCAGCAAGCCACACTCATTCATATCTGCCGCTTTCTGGAGGTGTCATTACAAAAACATATGCCAATTATGGCGATCACCATCTACAAATCAGGAACAGCACATATCCAAATGCCGGAGTTGACTTGTTTGTCGACAAGGAAGGAGGAAACATTGAGTTAAAAACAAATGACAGTTCAATTAAATATGAGATTGATACAAATGAAAACGGATTAAGATTATATCAAAACCATAATGGTGCCATTGCAACCTTTCTCAACATATTGAATAACAAAATGAATCTTATGAATGCATCATTTTCAGGTTCTGTTGCATTTCCAGATAATTCGTGGATAAACATAGGCAATGATATTGTTATAGGTGATAGAAATCATGCAGGCGCATTGGTATTAAAAGGCCTCAATGGCGATACAGGTCTTGTCTTCATGAAAAAAGGAAATGAATCGATTACCGGATCACTTCAATTTAATGGTACAGATTTTAAATTCAGTGACCATAACATCTGTGCTAAAAATTTAAGATTAAAACCGAGTGGTGCAAATTATGGGAGCAAACTAAACTTTGGCGACGGAGAATATGTTTATTTTCATGAGGACAGCGATGATCATTTACTCTTACATGCAAAAAACGGATTTAAAATTAATTCGAATGTTACAATAGCTGCTAATTCCATGATACAATTTGGAGATTATAATACTGAACGAATCCAGGCAAATAATAGAATTTTAGAACTCCGAGGATATAGTGGAATAAGTTTACCATCTTATATAAGGTCAGATATATGCCCAACAACTGCAAATGAGTTTAAACTTGGAACATCTTATTACCGTTGGAAAGAAATATGGTGTTCAACTTCCCTTAATACAACCTCCGACAGAAACCTTAAGAAGAACATAAATAACTTATCAGCTGACGACAGATATTGTAAGTTCTTCATGTTACTCCAGCCAAAATCATACCTGTTTAAAGACGGAGAATCAGGCAGAACACACATAGGATTTATTTCCCAGGATGTAGAAGAAGCTATGAGTACATGCGGTCTGTCATCTTTAGAGTTTGCCGGCTTCTGTAAAGATCAGAAAATAGAAAGAATAGAAAACGAAGAAGGCATTATAGAAGAAAACCCTGTATTTGATGACGAGGGAAATCCAGTTTATATTTACTCTCTCCGATATGAAGAATTCATTGCCTTGAATACGATGATGATACAGAAATTACATGAAGAAAATATGAACCTGGATAAAAGATTATCCATTCTGGAAGAAAAAATCTCTCATATATAATGTTTCGTTACTCAGAATAATTAATTGTCACATTGGCTCACCTATGTTATAATATTTACAAGAAATTCCAACACGGCGGTGTACAGGGAAATATGTGTATATCTATTTCCCTGTACACTAAAGTGGCAGAATCGTAAAAGCAATGGCATATGCTGAATTGCAAATGCCAACCATTTTTCACACATAAGGAGGAACTGACAATGAAGACAATGAAAAAAATAGTATTGGGATTTTTGTGTATCAGCCTGCTCTTCCCCTATACCAATCTATCTGCACACTCAGGTAGAACCGATGGTTCCGGTGGACACCATGACAATAAAAATGCAAGTGGTTTAGGCAGCTATCATTATCATTGTGGCGGACATCCGGCCCATCTGCATAACAATGGCCTCTGTCCCTATTCACCGGCTGCTACAAAACCTGCAACTCAAAAAAAATCCAAGTACTACAAAACTTCTACAGTAAAAAAAGTGCAGAACAAATTGAATCGTCTTGGTTACAAATGCGGTAGGGCAGATGGATCCTATGGTTCTAAAACAAAATCTGCAATCCGTAAGTTTCAGAAAAAAAAGGGGATAACCATAAACGGAAAGATAAACAAAACTTTATTGAAAAAGCTAAGTATAAATTATTAAAAATCAATATGACGTTATTCATAACCCGGAATTTCACGTTCCACGAGACTGCTGGGGAGCCGGGCGCCCTCGGATACCTTCGCGTAAAATCAGAAAAAAACGGTGGTCACTATCCAGATCACCGTTTCTTATTTATTAACATATTTTAACCTTATTCTTCAACTTCATAAATGATGGTACTAATAGTCTATTTCGCAAAGCCAATCCATTTCCACTTTTTACCGGACCTCATCCAGGTTTCTAAACCAGAATCTACTGAAACCCAGTATTTTTTATTTCCCCACTCCCAATAAGAACAAATCTGAAAATCACTAAGCTTATACCAGGTTGTATTTCCAAGTACTTTAAATTTTATATTCTTTGTTTTTCCAGGATCTATTGTGACACTGGATTTACCACCAACAATACGAAGATTTCTGTCATATGAAGTATAATCAGCGTCATAAGCCATGGCTCCTTTAGACATGATCTTTATCTTCTTATTTGATATATTTTTTACCTTAACCGTAAAGGTATTACTTCTTGTGTTATAATCAGTCAGATTAGCGTAAGCCCGTATAGACTGAAAATATTCCGATCTTACAACACACTTGGTGGTAGCTGCAATAGTCTCTCCATCATAAACATCGTCAAATTCTTCCTCATCCCAGTGAGAAGGACGATATTTTACAGTTATAGTAACTACACTTTTTCCTACTTTTCTTGGCCAGGCTTCAAAGCCTTTTACATAATATTTTTCTTCTTCATCCATTTTACATATTTTCACAACAGATTTCTTGCTATTAGAGAAAGATAATCTTGCCTCATCTGTCACATCATTACCTTTATAATATACTTTTACCCTTACTTTTTTACAATCAGTAAGTTTAACAGATACTGATTTGTCAACCTTGATCTCTAAATCTGACCCCGCGTGTGCCGTATTAGAATTTATGACAAAAATAATACCAAATAAAATTATTATTTGAAGATAAATTTTTATTCTGTTCATTTCCTTCACTCCACCATTCTATACAGAAAACTTGATCAATATCAAAAAAATTTGAAATAAAAAAAGCGCGAGACGGGACTCGAACCCGCGGCCCCAACCTTGGCAAGGTTGTGCTCTACCAACTGAGCCACTCGCGCTTACTGTCACTTTCATTTCCCAGCGACAATAATTATTATACACAAATACTCCTTTTTTGTCAACATTTTTTCTAATTTATTTTTGATTTTTTGAGAGGTTTATATCCAGATAAAATTCACTAATTCAAAAAATCTTTCAATTCCTGATAAAGCCGGTGCACTGGCAGTCCTACCACATTGTTATAATCTCCCTCGATCCCCTGAATATGCTTGCCAAACATCCCCTGTATGCCATAAGCCCCCGCCTTATCATAGGGCTCGCTTGTGTTCACATAGGAATTGATCTCCTCTTCTGTCAACTCGGCAACCGTCACCACCGTAGTCTCTGAAAAGCTTTTAATCCAGGTTTGTACACCGGCATCCATTCCGATCAATGCCACACCTGTGCTTACATGATGGCTTTTTCCACTCAGCATACGCAGCATATCTACTGCCTGCTGCTGGTCAGCTGGTTTACCAAGAATTTTCCCGTCAATACTAACAACTGTATCTGCCCCTATCACGATCACTGAATCCGTGTAACGGGGCAGGTTCTCCCTCACCGCTTCTGCCTTCTGCAGGGCAAGTTCCTCCGTCACTTTTTCTGGATCCTGGCAGGTCACAGTCTCCTCACAATCCGAGACGATTACCTCAAATTCATCGAAAAGCATCGTTAAAAGTTCCCTGCGCCTGGGCGATCCAGAGGCAAGGATAACTGATTTTTTCATAGACGTTTTATCCCTCCATCACTTTTACATAAAAGTTCCGGTTTCTAGGTCCGTCAAATTCACAAAAATACACGTCCTGCCAAACCCCGAGAATGGGCTTTCCTTCTGACAAGATCAATGTCTGGGAGGCCCCCATAGTACTGGATTTCATATGGGCGTGGGAGTTCCCCTCAAAATGACGGTATTCTGCGTCCCTGGTTGGATACACTTTTTCAAATCCATAAATCAGGTCCCGGACCACATCCGGGTCTGCATTTTCATTAATCGTGATCCCCGCTGTCGTGTGAGGACAATATACTACTACAATACCATCCTTTATGCCACTTTCCTCGATATCCTGACGAATCTGCGGGGTGATGTCCACCATCGTCTGGCGTTCATTGATGTGAAGCTCATGTTTAAATAATGTCATAATATCCTCCTTTCTTCCGTTACGCAACGAGCCCGATTCCTCGGTTGCTCCGCAACCTTCGTCATCGCGGCAGTCGCCGTATAGAAAAAGACCTGCCGGCACAGCACTGTGCAAGCACAGCTGTGCCGGTGGTCCTTTTCTGCACGGCTCGTTGCTTAACGGAAGTATTCGATGCCGCTCTCGAAGATCAGCTGATTCTGCTCTCCAAATATATTTACAGCCACTCCGTCGCCCCGGCGCTCGGAGTGTGCCATTTTTCCAAGTACCCGTCCATCCGGGCTGGTAATTCCCTCGATGGCATAATAAGAACCGTTCGGGTTGAAGTCCTCATCCATGGTCGGATTGCCGTCTACATCCACGTACTGGGTCGCTACCTGGCCGTTGGCAAAGAGCTTGTCGATCCACTCTTGGTTTGCCACAAAGCGGCCTTCTCCGTGGGAAGCCGGTACCGAGTACACGCCGCCCAGCTCTGCCTTCTGGAGCCATGGTGATTTATTGGTCACTACTTTCAGATAAACGGATTTGCTAATATGTCTGCCGATGCTGTTGGTCGTCAGTGTCGGTGAGTCCTCCTTCTGGGTGTGGATCTCACCGAAAGGCACAAGACCTAACTTGATCAGTGCCTGGAATCCGTTACAGATACCCAGGACAAGTCCATCTCTCTCCTGTAGCAGACGGTGTACCGCTTCCTTAATTCTCTCGTTTCGGAATACGGAAGTGATGAATTTGGCGGAACCATCCGGTTCATCACCGGCGCTGAAACCGCCGGAGAACATAAGGATCTGGGACTGGCTGATCGCCCGCTCAAAGGCCTCTACGCTGTCCTTAATATTCTGCTCCGACATATTTTTAAATACGATGCTTTCGGTATCTGCTCCCGCCCGTTCAAAGGCACGAATCGTATCGTACTCGCAGTTTGTTCCCGGAAATACCGGTACAAATACCTTTGGTCTTGCCACTTTGTGGCGGCATACATAAATGTCTTTTGTATCGAATAATCCAGTATCAATCTTCACATCCTCTACGCCGGAACGGGTTGGGAATACCTTTTCCAGAGTACCGGTCCATGCATCGATGGCATCTTCCATGGACACACTCTCAGAACCATAGGTAAATGCGGGCTGAGACACCACTTCACCAATCTGTACAAAATCTGCGCCAAGGGCCTGTACTTTTTCAAGATCTTCTGCGGAGATCTCAACAAGGATATCGCCGTATGCAGGCTTGAAATACTCCTCAATCGTTATGGAAGGCTCAAACTGAACACCCAGCTTATTTCCAAATGCCATCTTGGCAGCCGCTTCTGCAGTGCCCTTTCCAGTCAAAGCATAAGCGGATTTCACCACGCCCTGGCGGATAAGTCCGGTCACTTTTCCGTAGAGGTCCATAATATATTCATAATCCGGAAGGTCAAAGCGGTCCCTGCGAATCGGAAATTTCACAAGTACATTTCCTGCTGCCTTTAATTCCGGCGTAACCACATCGGAAATCTTCGCCACATCTACGGCAAAAGAACAAAGTGTCGGCGGAACGTCAATATCATTAAAGGTTCCTGACATGCTGTCCTTACCGCCGATAGACGGAAGTCCCAGTTTCATCTGGGCATCATATGCTCCAAGAAGAGCCGCCATCGGCTCACCCCAGCGCCTGCTGTCCTCCGTCATGCGCTTGAAGTATTCCTGGAATGTGAATCGGATCTTTGTAAAATCACCGCCAGCCGCCACGATCTTTGCCACAGAAGTGAGCACTGCATACTCTGCTCCGTGATAAGGACTCCAGCTCATCAGATAAGGATCCATGCCGTAGCTCATCATGGTCACCGTATCACATGTACCATCTGGCACAGGCAGTTTAGCGATCATCGTCTGGGTAGGCGTCAGCTGATATTTACCGCCATAAGGCATGTCTACTGTGCAGGCTCCGATGGAGCTGTCAAACATCTCCACCAGTCCCTTTTTGGAACATACATTCAAGTCTTTCAGGTTTTCTGTAAATGTCTCTGAAAAGCTGCTGGAAACATTTACTTTATCAAGATAACTGTCGGCTTTTTTCGGAGTCTCTACTGTCACATCTGTCTCCTGATGCGCTCCGTTGGTGTCCAGAAAGGCCCTGGATATGTTTACGATCTCTTTGCCTCTCCATTTCAGCACCAGCCTCGGTTCTTTCGTCACCACGGCCACCGGTACTGCCTCAAGGTTCTCTTCCTCCGCAAAGGCAAGCATCTTATCTACATCCTTCGGATCTACCACGACCGCCATACGCTCCTGGGACTCAGAGATCGCAAGCTCCGTGCCGTCAAGACCGGCATATTTTTTCGGCACTTTGTCCAGATCCACCGTCAGGCCATCCGCCAGCTCTCCGATGGCCACCGAAACACCGCCGGCACCAAAATCATTACATTTCTTGATCAGACGGCTGACTTCTTCGCGTCGGAACAGCCTCTGGATCTTACGTTCCGTCGGCGCATTTCCTTTCTGTACCTCAGCTCCGCAGGTGTCAATGGACTCGGTGTTGTGTGCCTTGGAAGAACCCGTTGCTCCGCCACAGCCGTCCCGGCCGGTACGTCCGCCCAGCAGTATAATGATATCATCCGGATCAGAATTTTCCCGGATCACATTTTTTCTTGGGGCCGCCCCCATAACTGCACCGATCTCAAGACGTTTTGCCACGTAATTGGGGTGATAGATCTCATCCACAAGACCTGTGGCAAGCCCGATCTGATTGCCGTAAGAACTATAGCCGCTGGCTGCCCCTGTCACGATCTTACGCTGTGCCAGCTTTCCTTCCATCGTCTCTTTCAAAGATTTGGTAGGATCTGCTGCTCCAGTCACACGCATTGCCTGATACACATATCCGCGTCCTGACAGCGGATCCCGGATCGCTCCGCCGAGACAGGTAGCCGCGCCACCGAAAGGCTCGATCTCCGTCGGATGATTGTGGGTCTCATTTTTGAAAAATACGAGCCATTCCTCTTCCACCGGTCCTCTTCCATCCTCGTGGTCGATCTCTACAGGAACCACGATGGAACAGGCGTTGATCTCATCGGAAACTTCCATATCTTCCAGTTTTCCATCCGCCCGCAGCTTCTTCATCGCCATAAGGGCAATGTCCATCAGGGACACAAATTTATCTTCTCTTCCCTCGTAGATCTTGTCATGATCCTTTTTGTACATTTCATAGGCAGCCTCTATCGGCTCCCTGTAATCACCTTCTTCAAAAGCAACATGTTTCAATTCCGTCAAAAATGTCGTATGGCGGCAGTGATCCGACCAATAAGTGTCCAGCACACGGATCTCCGTCATGCTCGGATCCCTTTTCTCCTCATTTCTAAAATAATTCTGTATATGGAGGAAATCTTTAAAAGTCATGGCAAGTCCAAGAGAATCATAAAGCGCTTTCAGCTGCGGCTCCGGCATTTCCTGAAAGCCATCAAATACTGCCACATCGGATGGTTCATCAAAAACAGCCACCAGCGTATCCGGCACCGTCTCGTCCGTCTCTCTGGAATCCACTGGATTGATGCAGTACTCTTTAATGCGGGCAAATTCCTCATCGCTGACCCCACCGCTCAGAATATAGGTAGTGGCAGAGCGGATCACCGGCTCCTCGCTTTCCTTCAGGAGTTTCACACACTGCTCGGCGGAATCTGCTCTCTGGTCAAACTGCCCCGGAAGATATTCCACAGAAAATACCCGGTCTCCCTCTTTTTTCTCAAAGCCTTCCTCATAGACATAGTCTACCGGCGGCTCTGAAAATACAGTGGCAAGTGCCTTTCTGTAAGTACTATCGCCGATTCCTTCCACATCATAGCGGTTCAGAACCCGTACCTGCTTCAGATCTTTAATGCCAAGGTATTCCCTGATCTCCTTTTTCAGATCCTTTGCCGCAACTGCATAATCTTCCTTCTTTTCCACGTAAATCCGCTTAACCTCTGCCATGGCTTTTCTCTCCTATCTCGTCTGTTGATGATATATTACGATGCCGGGGTAAATGCCCTTTCATGCAGGCATGAACGGCATTTTAACCTTTCGGCCCTGGTATCATATTACTGTACTGCTGTGTAGGAACCGAGTTTTACACGTCCCTTCCAATAGCTCTGAACTTCTGTTTTATATCTCGTTTTTATCTCGGCATATTTGGCATTAAACTGCTTGGTCTCCTCGGTGCTCACTACAGAATCACATTCTTTGTCATAGGCAGCGCTGTCATCATTATTCACCATTTTTACAAGATAGTATCCATCTTCCCCTTCAATGACATCCGAGATCTGATCATTACTCATCTTGATCAGACGTTTTCTCAGTTTCTTCGTCAGGAAAGAAGAACTATCCATATCTTTTTCCAAAAGTTCCTGAGTCTGAACTGCCTGAATTCCCGTCGTATCATTTTCTTCCAGAAGCTTCGTAAAGTCCTCGGCCGTCTTCGCCTTTTCCTGAAGGGCTTTCATATTGTTCAAATTGGTCTGTTTCTGCTCTGCAGTCACATCCACCTCTTCGTCTCCGGAACCTGTTTTATTGCTTACTTTATAATACTGCATCGTATACTGGCGATAATCTTCCTTTTTCACGGTAGCTTTCAGAGCTTCTCTGTCAATGCCGCTCTCCGAAATAATCACTTGTCTGTATTTTTGAACCAGGGCGTTTTTCGCAAATACTTCTTTCAGAGTCTCTTCATCCAGTCCCGGAAGTTTCTTCTGTCCATCTGTCATGGATTCCATCGCCTTTGTTGCGCTTTCATCTGCGGCTTTCTTTTCTTCGTCTGTCAGAGTATGCCCTAATTTCTGTGCCTCCATATAAAGGATCTCTTTCTGTTTGAGACCATCCATCACCTGCTTTTTGGCAGCAGAAGCACCATTTCTTCCGTCCTCATCCGCATTTTCCATCTCCCAATAGGTTGTACCATACATCTGCTGATACAGGGAGGCATAGGAATTAAACTGCGTCTCAAGAGTATAGATATCATAAACCGCTTCTTTCATATAAACGGTATTGGTCTTTTCTCCACCATCTTCATTCGTTTGAGTGACCTTCAGAACCGCCCGCGGTCTCAGCTGCATATAAAATACACCGGCACAAAGAATAATGATCGCTGCAATTCCAAGTGTCAGTAAAATTTTGTTTTTCGAAGCAATGATTACACTTCCTGAACCTTTGGTTTGCTTCTCTAATCCAATCCCACCGTTTTTTGCCAATTTCTTTGAGTTATTCATCACTTTCCTCCAAAACTATATATTTGTAAACATACATCATATATTTTACCATATTTTTTGAAGTTGTAAAGGCATTTCCGATTAAAACAAAAAAAAGATATGATCAACTCATATCTTTTTCATGACAATGCAGGAGATGGGACTTGAACCCACACGATATTGCTACCACAGGCACCTGAAG
>JAAVZE010000113.1 GCA_022791495.1 Eubacterium sp. | reverse complement strand
ACGTCGCCTTCTTCAACTTTATACTGTTTACCACCGGTTGCTATAATTGCGTACATATAGCACCTCCTTCATTTTACTCGCCAACTATGGTGCCTGTCTCATTTCCAAAAAATGGGCAGAACTATACCTCGTTGTGCGGCATACTATAGAAGTATAACATGGAATACTATGTTATGTCAACCGTTATTTTCCTGCTATCAGGACATGCTATTTATCTGCTTTCAGTATACCATAAAGCCCCCCTGATTACAATCGTCGGATTCGTAGCACTTCATCGCAGAGAAATTCCATTACGCACTTTGGGAGCTTATTTCCCAGCTCCCAAAAAATTTTATTCTATACAGGTTGGATCCGGTCTATGGGTATCACAGTCAGAGATATCATCTCCGCCGCATCCGGTCCCATGATCAGATGCAGCCATAAAACTGTGCTTTCCTCCAGGGACGGCTTATCTCCGTACACACCAACAGCCCCCATTTTATCGTGGGATACCATCAGGGAATACAGCTTAGGCAGACAGATCGCATATTCTTGTCCGCCCTTTTGTCCGCCTTCTTTCCCACAACTGGCAGCAACCCCTGCTGCTCTGCCCTCTGCTCCAAAAACAAGCGGTTGATATTCCTTGATACACCGCGACGGATACTTCCAATAAAAGACAAAATCTGGTGCAGATACTTTCATGATTGCATCTACCCGTCTTTTCGCATATTCTAGAATTGTTTCTCCCGGAGAAAGCTCAAAAGATGGAACAAAACCACCAGCTCTCTCAATATCAAACCAGGTTCTGGTATCTCCCCGGTATACCGGGAAGCCTTCTGGCACGATTCCACCTCCCAGAGTACATCTTTTTAAAAATGCTGCCCTTTGAACCGGATCGGGCATATCTACTGTCTCTTCTTCTATTATTTTATGTATGGTTATCATAAACTCACTCCCTTTATTGTTTTGTATATTAGTTTGGATCTACGGATGCTTTTTGTTTTAATGTTGTGCCGCTTATACTGATGGTTCTTTTGTTCACCAGTGGGAATGTACGGTCAATGGATGTACGCCATTTTTCCCAGATCAGTCCGGTTGCACCCTGCGCCTTCACATGAATATTTCTGGCATTCGCAGGCAGAGTTATGACGTCAGAATAGGGGGCAGTAACATTTCTTCCGTTATGTTGCCAGGTATGGTTTTTTACCACTTCTTCTCCTTTGTCGTCATAGGTGAATTCATCCCAGGACACATCAAATTTTGCCACGTATCCTCCGGTATGTCTCAGATTCAGTTCACCGGAAGTATATTCAACGGATTTGCTCGTGATATATTCAGTCTTTCCCTGGATACTGGCGATCTTGTTATCTTTTAGGAAAGCCACAGTGTAGCATAATGGAAATGCCGGGTTTTCGGCAGACAGCACAACATTTTCACAGATGAGGTCATTTAACTGCTGGATCAGCTTCTCATTTTCCATGCTGCCGTTGAGCATAACCGGTTTGCCGCCCATGGTTATGATCGTACAGTTGATTCGTTTATTGGCATTTTTTACTGCGGCATCCGCCTTCACATCAACACTGCCATCTGTGAATTTCATGTTCGCATTGATATGTGCCTCTAACTCAGCAGAACTCATATCTGACTGGAGCAGCATATAGACCTCTCTTCCGTACTGGACATTCTGCACGTAACATGGCGGGTTGTTATTGTCCACTTTGTTCTTCAGCTTCTCCCAGGTGACAGAATCGTCAAAGACATCTGCCGGTGAGGATGGAAGTTCTGCTGATACGGTATAATAGATCTGCTTAAATTGAATCAGATAGGCAGATGTTTCCTGCTCTGTGATGGAACTAAAATCAATGCCAAGTTTACTCTCCATATACTCTACATCACAGCCAAATTTGAGCTGCATCGATTTTTTATCATACAAAATACTCTTTTTATACTGCATGTTTGCCGCGATGGCATATTTTTTGGCTTTGGTCTTCAGCCAGTTATCCAGCAGTGCATTGATCCCCTCTGTCACTCCTGTGTAGTCGTTGTGTTCCACGGTTACATGATTGTCCTTTGTCAGCCCGGGAAGATCGATAGTCAGATTCATCGGCCGCCGTTTTACCACAAGAGGATCCGGAACGCCTTCGATCAGTTTCTGATTTGCAACAAGGAGCGCTCCCGGATATGTAATGTCTTTTCTGGCATTGGGAACGGCGATATAATACTGTCCGCTCATGTCATGTTTGGTTTTCGTTGTTACAATAAATTTTTCCGCAACACTCTTACCTGTCTTTGGCACAAAACTTGTCACGTTTTCTCCTGAAAATGCCATCACTTCCTCCGGACGGTATGTCAGGCTGCGAATTTCCTCATTGATCAGATCCGCATTTTTACTCTCATTACACATTTCCATTTTCATTGTTGTGCTACCTCCTAAAATTTTTAATTCAGATTTTATTTCTGAACCTTATAGACATATTACAATATTATGTGTAGTGTAGATTTCGGGAAAACAGCGGTTTTACTGGCTAAACTCTGTTTGATAATGCGATATCTGACAAAAAAGGGAACGAAAAAATAGGACTTTCTCTTGACAGCGTACTCATAATATTGTATTGTGTCAATTCTTACGCTCTCGGATATGTGATACAATAATAAAGTAGAAAAACAAATATTGATTTTATGCAGAATATTAATTGAAGTCAGACTTTGGAAAGAATCCAGAAGAGTGGGAAAATCCAACGATTGACCTATATATTGATGCAATGCAGTCGTGGATTGAAGATTATTCCTCTTCTGGATTTAGCTCGATGGCAAAGATTTTATATATGGAAAGATCTACGGGTTAGACCTTCTGCTCAGACCATCCCTTGTCAATTCATAGACCGTGTCACAGACTTCTGCGATATATTTTCTATCGTGGGAAACACTGATGATTGCACCGTCAAAATCCTTCAACAACTGACGGATCACAGGATTGGACAGGGGGGAAAGGTTTCTGGTTGGTTCATCTAATATCATGACATTGGCTCCCCCCATGCTGAGATGAAGTAAAAACAGTTTTGCTTTTTGTCCTCCAGAAAGTTCCCGGATCGGACGCTGCATTTCTTCTGCGGTAAATTTTAGGCTGCCAAGAAATGTATGGATCCTGGTCAGCTCTTCCTTATCTCCGGTTTGAGACAGAAAGTCCGTGGGCGTACTTTCAAAGTCCATCCGATCCCTGTAATCCTGCGGCATGTAAGCAGTGTGAATGTCATTTCGTTCCGATAGTTTTTCCGCAATGATCTTCAGAAGGGTGGTTTTTCCTACACCGTTTTTACCGATCAGGCAAATCTTTTCCCGGCCTTTTACCCAGAGGTCGATATTTTCTGCCAGCAATTCATCTCCTGCCCGCAGCTCCTTCTGATTTAGCTGTAAAATGGTTTTCCCGTTGGGGATTTTTTCACTGCCATGAAATTTAAGAAAAATGGCTTCTTCTGTATCTGGTATTTCTGTCATTTCCGCCGCTTCTTTCTCAAACCGGTGTGCCATCGATTTGACAGCTTTCATTTTCTTTTTTAACAGAGCCGCTCCGTGAGGATCCTGTCTGGAAATCGTATTCTGCTGATGTGTTACTTTTTGCTCGATACGACGAAGCCGTTCCTTCTGTGCCTTGTATTCATTCCTCTCGTTTTTTGCCAGCTGTTCCTGTTTTGCCAGTTGCTGCTGTCTGGAACTGACATATTCTTCATATCCGGTATTACAGATGGTATGTTTTGCTTCTTTCTTCTTCTTGAGCAGCTCCAGGTGAAGGATGCGGTTCGCTGTCCTCTCAAGCAGTGTTTCATCATGTGAAATGAACAAGACGGCTCCCTCCCAGCGAAGTATAAACTGTTCCAGCCATTCCAGTGTTTCCAGATCAATATCATTGGAGGGCTCATCCAGCAGAAGTATATCCGGTCTTTTACACAGAATACGGATCATCTGCAGTTTTACCTTTTCTCCGCCGGACAGGGTATCGACTTTTTGGCAGGAATACAACAGATCCGGTGGGATTCCCACCCGATTTGCCATACCAGCCAGTTCTTTTCCCTCCATTTCATAGAAACCATCTTCCTGTGTCATAAATTCATAAATGGACATTTCTTTATCCGTCTGGTCCAGTTCCTGCTGGAGATATCCTATTACACTGTTATTCCGTAGAATCTCACCGGAATATTCCACATAATCTTCTACCAGCTTCTCATCATAGAGCAGTTTCATCAAAGTAGATTTCCCGTTCCCTTCTTCTCCAATGATGGCTGCCTTATCTCCCGGATTCAGGACAAAAGATAATCCGGAGATCAATTTACGCAAGTCTTTTTTATAAGTAATAGTAAGTTCTTTTATTTGTAACATACGCTCGCCTCATTTCTTTTTGGTAACCCCTGAGCTACCTTCACATAAAAAAATCTGCCCCGGAAAATACCGAAAGCAGGTATCGTTCACCTATATGAATGCTATGACTAGTACTACGAAAATATCAAAGATTTTATTTCCGTTGTACTGGCATATGTCATCAGGATGGGAATATAAATAATCTACAATCGGCATCACAATAACACCCTGGTTCTTCCGGGCATTGTCTGTGTCTGCTGTTTTTTGTAAATTATTTAATAATCATTCCACACCTCCAGATTTTTTTTTTACATTATAATATGAGAAGAAAGGATTGTCAATCTCTTATTTAAAACAAGCTTGCTCAATAGCACTACCCGGCTAATTTTTTTTTACATTTTTTTTGGCAATAAACACATATTTTTGTGTATCTTCCTTGTTTTCTTTAACCTCAATTCCCTTTATATCCTGTACAAATTTGAGAAAGGTTGAGTAACCGAATTTTTTCGCTGTGAAGTTTGGCGTATATTTATACAATTCGTCTGCCAGTTTACTCAAAAGAACCCCTTTTTGATTCTTTGGTTTTGACAGGATTTTAAACACATGGTCTTTGATCTCACTGATATCATTTCGGATCAGTACTTTTATGGATGTTTTATTTTGTACCAGCTCAAACTGCTCCATGCTTTCAATAAACTTAGACAGGGAATTATATCCATAATTCCTGACGTCAAAATCGGAATACCGTTTTGTCAGAGAGGACCCGATCTCTCCTAAGCCTGTCTCTTTTCCCTTGTTTTCGTTGGTGGTGATGATCTCAAGAATATCTTCAATGATTTTACTGATCTTTCGGGAACCGGTAACGGTATCGTCTTCTGATGACGCCTGGGAGACGCCGGACAAGATATTGAGATACTTAAATTCATTACAGGCATTACGAAAAGCCGCCGGCGTCTTTTTCTCTCCCATACCGATCACAAATTTACCTGCCTCTCTCAAACGGCTTGCCAGTTTGGTAAAATCGCTGTCGGATGAGACCAGACAGAACCCCTGAACATTTCCAGTATATAAAATATCCATGGCATCGATGATAAGGGCGGAGTCTGTGGCATTTTTTCCCATCGTGTTCTGAAACTGCTGTATCGGTGTCAGGGAGTATTCCGACACCACATTTTTCCACGCGTTCATCTGGGAACTCGTAAAGTCTCCGTACATTCTTCGATATGTGATGGAACCATAATTGTTGATCTCATCTATGATATATGGGATATGCTTGGCAGATATATTATCGGAATCGATAAGTATTGCAAATGTTTTTTCCAAGGATTGTTCCTCCTGTTGTCTTAGCCCGTCGGGTTCAATTTGGCGCCGTCGAGCTATCTTTTCTTCTATCTTACTATTCTTCCAGAAAAGATACAAGGAAAATCTGACAGGAAGTTATTTTTCTAAATTAAATGATATGAATTTGAGATAGCTCGACGGCGCCCGCGTAAATACGATCAGACAGCCTTATCACGCAAACATGATAAGGCTGTCTGATCTTTTGACCCTGGGATCAAATTATTTATTGTCTGGAGTATGCCATACCCAGTCACGTACTTCCGGAAGGTCAATTCCTTCTTCATGGATGTACTGCTTATGGGCAACGAGCATATCGTTCATCTTCTGGATCAGGAAGGAACCTTTGTTTCCTAACTGTGGAAGATTCTGTACAACTGACTTGGTTAGGTTGAAGCGGTCGATCTTATTCTGAACTCTCATGTCGAATGGTGTGGTGATCGTACCCTCTTCCTGATAACCGAATACATGAAGGTTACGGTTTGTTCTATAGTAAGTCAGCTCGTGGATCATCGTCGGATAACCGTGGAATGCAAAGATGATCGGCTTATCTTTTGTAAAGATGGAATCATACTCAGCATCCGTCAGTCCATGAGGATGCTTAAAGCTGGACTCAAGTTTCATAAGGTCAACTACGTTGACAAAACGGATCTTAAGGTCTGGAATGTTGTCACGAAGGATGGTAACAGCAGCCAGTGCTTCCTTAGTCGGTGTATCACCGCAGCATGCAAGTACTACATCCGGCTCTTCGCCCTGGTCGTTACTTGCCCACTCCCAGATACCGATACCTTGGGTACAGTGTTTTACAGCCTGCTCCATTGTCAGCCACTGATGGCTTGGGTGCTTGGAAGCTACGATTACGTTTACGTAGTTTTTGCTTCGGATACAGTGGTCGAAGCAGGAAAGCAGACAGTTTGCATCCGGCGGCAGATACATACGGACAACATCTGCTTTTTTGTTGGCGATATGGTCTAAGAAACCTGGATCCTGATGCGTGAATCCGTTGTGGTCCTGCTGCCATACATTGGAGGTGAGAAGAAGGTTCAAAGAAGCGATCTTCTGTCTCCAGGGAAGCTCGGAAGTAACTTTCAGCCATTTTGCGTGCTGTGCTGCCATGGAATCTACGACACGGATAAATGCTTCGTAGCTGGCGAAGAATCCGTGACGGCCTGTGAGAAGGTAACCTTCCAGCCAGCCCTCGCACATATGCTCGCTGAGCATGGAGTCCATAATACGTCCGTCATTGGCAAGGAATTCATCGTTGTCGTATTTAATACCGTTCCAGTCACGGTTTGTTGCCTCAAATGCGTGGTACAGACGGTTGGACATCGTCTCGTCTGGTCCGAAGATACGGAAGTTCTTTGTCTCTTCATTCAGGTTAAAGATATCACGAACAAAAGCGCCAAGCTCGATCATATCCTGCTTTTCTACCGCACCAGGACTTGGCACATCCACGCCATACTCACGGAAATCAGGGAGACGAAGGTCTCTCAGAAGCAGTCCGCCGTTGGCATGTGGGTTGGCACTGATCCTTGCGTCGCCATCCGGAGTCAGAGCCTTCAGTTCAGGAATGAGCTGTGCATTTTCATCAAAGAGCTCCTCCGGCTTGTAGCTTAAGAGCCATTCTTTGAGCTGATCCAAATGCTCCGGTTTCTCCATGGTGATCGGTACCTGATGGGCACGGAAAGAATCTTCGATCTTGTTTCCATTGTCGTCGAACTTCGGTCCCGTCCATCCTTTTGGTGTGCGGAGTACGATCATCGGCCACATTGGACGCTCTGTATTTCCATTTTCACGAGCTTCTTTCTGGATTCCTTTGATCTTTTCGATGGCAGTATCCAGTGCTTCTGCCATCTTCTTGTGCATATTCATGATGTAATTCGGGCTGCTCATTTCATCCTCAACGAAGATAGGCTCCCAGCCGCATCCACGGAAGAAGTTTTCCACTTCATCGTGGGAAATACGTGCGAAAATAGTCGGGTTACTGATCTTGTATCCATTCAGATGAAGGATCGGAAGAACGGCTCCGTCAGTAACCGGATTCAGAAATTTATTACAATGCCATGCTGTGGCAAGAGGACCTGTCTCAGCTTCACCGTCTCCTACGATGGTTGCTGTGATCAATTCCGGATTGTCAAATACAGAACCGAATGCGTGAGCGATGGAATAACCAAGCTCTCCACCTTCGTTGATGGAACCCGGAGTCTCTGGTGCTACGTGGCTGGAAATTCCACCAGGGAAAGAGAACTGCTTGCAGAGTCTCTTCATACCTTCAATATCTTCACTTACGTTCGGATAAATCTCACTGTAGTGGCCTTCCAGATAGGAGTTCGCTACAAAGAAGTTTCCGCCATGACCAGGACCTGAGATTAAGATCATGTCTAAGTCATATTT
>JAAVZE010000112.1 GCA_022791495.1 Eubacterium sp. | reverse complement strand
TATGCAGAAGATCGAGCCAAAAGCAGGTGCTAAGGCAGAAGTGATCAATTACAACCCAGGCTTTACTCCAAACGACAAATATGTTGAGATTCTTAATGTAGTAAAAGAAGTAAAAGATACCGTGGACATTATGGATGCAAAGATCCTTGTATCCGGTGGACGTGGTGTTGGTTCAAAAGAGAACTTCAAGCTTCTGGAGGATCTGGCAGAGGTGATCGGTGGAACGGTAAGCTGTTCCCGTGCTGTTGTGGAAAATGAGTGGCTTCCGGCAGATCGTCAGGTTGGACAGACCGGAAAGACCGTTCGTCCGAATGTTTACTTTGCCATTGGTATTTCTGGTGCCATCCAGCATACAGCCGGTATGGAAGAGGCAGATATCATCGTTGCCATCAATAAAGATGAGGATGCTCCGATCTTTGATGTAGCAGATTATGGTATCGTAGGAGATCTGAATAAGATCGTTCCACAGCTGACAGAGATGCTTAAAACAGAGATCAAGAAATAATTATATCAGTTATCGAAGGGTGTCCATAGAACTTATGGTAGCTTGACTGCCAGGCTTAGTTCCAGGACACCCTTTTTTCGTTAGCCCTATCATATCAAAGGAGGATACCGGGATGAAGAAGATCGGCATCGTAATATGCAATTATAATAAGAAGGAGTATGTAGTCAACTGTATCCAGAGCGTCCTGGAATCAAAAACGGATGATTTTGATATCTATGTGGTTGACAATGCCTCCACGGATGGCTCTGTGGAAGCTGTCCGGGAACAGTATGGGGAACAGGTAACCTTGCTGGTGAACTCAGAAAATCTCGGCGGCTCCGGGGGATTTAATACTGGCATCCGAAAAGTTCTGGATGCGGATTATGAATATTTGTACTGTCTGGATAATGATGTGCTGGTAGATGAAAATGCGGTGGGGGCGCTGGCGGAATATCTGGACAGCCACCAGGATACCGGCGCTGCTGGTTCTATCGTGTACCATATGGACTACCCGGAATACGTACAGCAATATGGACTGGATATCGATTTTGAAAATTATACAGCCATCACCCATTTTGCGGATTTTCTGGATGATGGAACCATTCCGGAGGTGAAGGTTTGCGACACCATCGCCACCTGCAGCGTGATGCTCCGCACCAGCTGCATCAAGAATACAGATATCGGCATTATGCCGGAGGACAATTTTATTTACTGGGATGATATGGAATGGATCTACCGGTTTACCCTGGCTGGCTTCCGGGCAGTTACCGTTAAAAACAGTGTCGTATTACATAAGATGGGCTCCAACACAAGACCAGCCAATACTTTTATCAATTATTATATGTGGCGCAACCGTCTGAATTTCTTTATGCGCTACACACCGGATGAGAAGCTGGAGACTATGAGTTACCGGATCCTCAGTGCCGTGTTTGACTCCCTGTATGAGAGCATGTACAGAGAAGAGCACAATGTAATGCAGACCATTTCCTATGCCTTTTACGATGCCATCCGTGGAGTGAGAGGGAAGGCAGCCGATGGGAAAATAATGGAAAACGATGCCAATGATGATAAGCTAATGGAATTTCTCAAGAATAAAAAATCCATTTATGTAGTTCCGGATGGTAACCAGGAGCAGGCAGTACAGACAGAACATTTCCTCTGTTCCCTGAATCCGTCCCTGGAAGTCAGTGATAGCCGGGAACAGGCAGATGTAGTATTTCAGCCCTGTGACTATGTAATGCATATGGCTAAGGAAGAAAGGGATGCCATATATATTGACTCAGAAAATAATGTGATCCTGGACGAAGAGGACTGGAAATGTGTGGAAAATTATTCCTATTCCCGGTCCCTGTTTATCTACATGAATCAAGCGCCATTTTTGGATGCTGTCCAGTCACTGCGTAAAAAATGACTAAAACAGTGAGCATAGTCATGGGAAATATCATGCTTGCATGAATATTTCCCATGATTGTGCGAACGTCCATCATGAGGATCGGAGCAATGCGATAAGCAGTGCGGGAGTTCCGAATGGTGGAGGGCTGGTAAAGCTGCGTAGCAGCAACAGCCCGGTGTTTTTAGTCACAAATTGTTTGTGCCGCAAGTTTGTGCGCACACGCACAAACTTGCAGAGATATATGAAGAGGAGAGGACAACATGAATGAAATGTATTTACGTTTTCCAGAGGGAAGGAAAAAAGCGTTTACCATCAGCTATGATGACAATACAACCCAGGACGAGAGACTGATCAAACTTATGAAACAGTACAACATCAAGGGAACTTTTAATATCATCCCTAACTGGTTTGCGGCAGAAGATGCTGTATTTCCAGAGGGAGATACCTATATCAATGTCACAGAGAAAAAAGCTCTGGAGCTTTATGATAATGAGCTGATCGAGGTGGCAAACCATGGGTTTAACCATACGAAAATGACCTGCACTCCAAAGATCCAGCAGATGGAGGATCTCGTCAAATGCCGCCAGAAACTGGAACAGATGTACCAGCGGATCATCACTGGATTTGCCTATCCCTATGGGTGGTATGATAAAGATCTGATAAAGCTCTTAGAGGAAGCTGGGATCACCTATGCCCGGACGGTACACAGCACCTACGAGTTTTCCCTGCCGGATAACTGGCTGGAACTCCATCCCACCTGTCATCAGGCAGATGAACGCCTGCCAGAACTGACGGAGCAATTCTTGAAGGACAGAGTAGAAGAGCAGCCCTATATGTTTTATGTGTGGGGACATACTTTTGAATTTGACCAGCAGGATAACTGGCATCTGATCGAAGAGCTGTTCCAGAGCGTATCCGGAAAGGATGAGATCTGGTACGCCACCAACGGAGAACTCTATAATTATCATACCGCATTCCAGAATCTTGTATTTTCTGCGGATGCCACCCGGATCCACAATCCCACTGCCACAGACCTGTGGGCTGAGATTGACCGGAAACACCTGATCAAGCTGCCTGCAGGAAAGACTACGATTGTAAAATAATCAATGTTTTGTATAGAATAGAGGAACTATCCATGAAGAAAAAAATGATATTATTCAGTGTATTTACCGCCGTGATACTGTCAGCAGCCCTGGGCGTCCGGGTGGCTGTCAGCCAGGCGGCAGCAAAACCTTCTCCACTGCGGGTCAGAGGAACCCGGATCGTGAATGCCTCGGGAAAAACCGTAACTTTAAAAGGTGTAAGCACCCATGGCATCGCCTGGTATCCGCAGTATGTGAACAAATCCTGCTTTCAGAGTTTTAAGAAAATGGGAGCCAATACGGTCCGTCTCGCTTTTTATAGTGATGACGCTGCCGGCTACAGTAAATCCCTTTATCAGAAAGTGGAAGAGGGGATCCAGGCCGCCACAGATCTCGGAATGTATGTGGTGATCGACTGGCATATTTTATCCGACGGAAATCCAAAGACCAACCAAAAGAAGGCGAAAGATTTCTTTACTCATTTTTCCAAAAAATATGCGGGACAGACTAATATTTTGTACGAGATCTGCAATGAACCCAACGGAAACGTAACCTGGGAAAAAGATATTAAACCCTATGCCTCCAAGATGATCTCGCTGATCCGGAAATATGACAAAAAAGCTATTATCATCGTGGGAACGCCTACCTGGTCCCAGGATGTGGATATCGTAGCGCAGAATCCGATCAAAAATCAGAAAAATATCATGTATGCCCTGCATTTTTATGCGGCTACCCATAAGGACTGGATCCGGGATAAGCTTAAAAAGGCGAAACAGTCAGGTCTTCCCATTCTGGTCACTGAATTTTCTATCTGTGATGCCTCTGGAAATGGTGCCCTGGATACAAAAGAGGCGGGCAGGTGGATGAAACTTCTGAAAAAGTATAAGATCGGCCGCATTGCCTGGAATATTTCCAACAAGAATGAGACTTCTGCCCTGATCAAGAGCAGCTGCCAGAAAACCGGTACTATCAAGAAAAGCGATCTGTCAAAATCCGGAAAATGGATCATGAAAAACTGGTGAGCCAGAAATTATATTACCCTTGTACAAAGACTGGTTTCGTTATATAATAAAATTAAACTTAAACAGCAGCCACGAAAGGAGCGGCTGCTGGTACATAAAATGTTCAGGAGGGTATTTTTTATGAGTATCAAGATTCAAAACGTAACAGATCCATCGTTCCAGAAATACGGACGGATTCTGACCGCGGACTACGATGTGGCAGAACTGATCGACAAAATGCAGGAGATGCCCTGTCCGGCAGATGTGGTTTATGAACCATCGGTGGCAGAGCTCGAAGCGCTTCCCATCATGAAAACTTTTACCGACAGTCTGTACGGTGGACTTCCGATCCAGATCGGGTACTGCAACGGACATAACCATCTGTTGAATGCCGTTGAGTATCATCGTTCCTCAGAGGTAAATGTAGCAGCTACAGACCTTATACTTCTAATCGGTATGCAGCAGGACATCGAGGCTGATTTTACCTATGACACAAAGAAGATCGAGGCATTTCTGGTACCAAAGGGAACCATGATCGAAGTATATGCCACCACACTTCACTACGCACCATGCAGTGTGGACGGACAGGAGTTCCGCTGTGTTGTTGCCCTTCCCAAAGACACTAACCTTGACCTTGAAGTTAAGCCTGAAGGAGCAAAGGAAGATAAACTTCTGGTGGCAAGAAATAAATGGCTCATTGGTCACGAAGAAGCAGGCATCGCCGGTGCTTTTAACGGTCTGAAGGGTGAGAATATTTCGGTAGATTAACTTCACGTCAGCTTGATGATGACGTCAGGTTATTCTCACGTAAAGTCAACCGGGGCAGTGCTGTTTTATCAGCACTGCCCCGGTTTTAAGTCGGACTTTATTTCAGTGTATATGTTATATTCTCAGCTACTGTACCGATCTTTAATTTCAAGTCTTTTTTGCTCTTTGCAACCTTTTTCGGTACTTCAAAAGCGACCACACCTGTTTTGGAAGCTGAAGCCTCAATGGATTTGCCGGCCAGATCCTTATCATAACCCGTAAGCGCTGAGGGTTTAAATTCTTCCCCATCCTTGCTGCTAAGAGTGGCAGTGATCATCTTGTTTTCATAACCGATACTAGGAAGAAGAGCTTCCGCCGTTTCTCCATTATTTTTCGCAGACATGGTAATGACAACAAAAGTATTTCCTTTTTTTGGCTTGAAATAAAGGTATTTGCTTGTCATAATCTTATTTTTGACCTCAGCCTTTTTCGCACAGACATTCCAATTGCCAATGGTTGCTTTCTTTCCCAGGGCCAGCATCTCTTCTGCTGGAGCCGGCGTCTCTGTCAGGGCCGGAGTTTCCGCTGCCGTACTGCTGTTACTGTCTCCGGCATTGTTCTCGATGGAAGATTTTACCGGGGTAGAAGACTGTTCTGACGCGCAACCAGCCAGGCATAAAAAAGTACATGTCAATACTAATGCAAGTTTTCTCATAATGTTCTCCTTTTTCTTTTTATTTCGCACAATGATTCCATTGATCTATGTACAATACCTATAATAAAACAAAACAGTAAAAAATTCAAGTGGTTTGAAAAAATCTTAAAAAATGCTTGATGTACGTTATTGCGTACGTTATAATGTAATAAATTAAAGGAGATTTGCTATGTCTACAATAAATATAACAAATGCAAGAAAGGATCT
>JAAVZE010000111.1 GCA_022791495.1 Eubacterium sp. | reverse complement strand
GTTACTATTTTATTTATCTTTATGGAGGATATCAAACATGGCAGTAGCAAAAACAGATGCACCCAAAAAATCCGAACCAGCCGATACCGTCAAAGATCCTGTTGAGACAACAGTGACAAAGACAACGGAGGTAGTGGCTTCACCAGAGAAGACAGAAGAGAAGAAGACAACAGAAGTGAAAGCAGATCCGGAGAAAAAAACAGCAGCGAAGAAAACGACAACAAGAAAAAAAGCTTCAGCAAAAAAAGGCGCTAAGAGGGGACCAAAACCGGCAGCAGAGAGAACCGTGGAACTTCATGTTCAGTACGGAGGAAGAGAAGTCGCTTATACGGATTTGGTAAACCGTATCAAAGAAATGTGGAAAGAACAGGGAAAACGAGAGACTTCTTTGAAGAGCTTGAATATTTATGTGAAGCCTGATGAATTCAAGGCATATTATGTGATCAATGAGGAAATTACTGGCGAGATTGATTTTTAATATTTTGCATTTGATGCTTTGCGTTTATAAAAAATACAACTGGGGTTATGACTTATATCTTAAAACCTGGTGACCGAAAGTAAGAAAAGGTCATCAGGTTTTTTCGCGAGCCAAGGCAATCTTGCCATGCATGAGCTTTAAGTTTATAATATCTCAAACTTTTTTTTCAGGTCCCAGTCCCCATGTCCTGGCATGATCAAAGTATCTTCTGAAATGGCTTCAAGATACGGCTTTGTCACAGCGATATAATCTTTCTTACTTCCCTGGGGAAGCCGGGTGATGATTTTGTGCCCGTTTACCAGACTGTCACCAGTAAAGACGATTTCTGGTGTTAATCCCTGTTGTGATGTCGTGAGATGGATGCATTGACTGCAGTCGGAGTGTCCTGGCGTGTGGGTGATTTCAATCATATAACTGCCAAAGGGGAAACTGATTTCTGATTCAAAGATCTTATCCGCCTGACAGGTATAATCCAGTTCAAAAAAATCCATGCACAGAGCCTTCTCTTCTTCTGTCTTGTCCATGATCAATATATTGGAAAAGGCAGCGAGATTTTTATGGGGATCACGAATCTTGTTCCCGCAGCACTCAGAACACAGGAGGGTACTGCTGACCTTTTCACGCAGCCAGTTCATGCCGGAGATATGATCATAGTGACTATGGGTAAAAAGAACCACAGCCTGGGTAAGTGTATCTAAAACAGGAATGGCCTCGTCTGAAATAAGAGGATCTATGATCAGAGCTTCTTTTGGATTTTGGTCATTTTTCATTATATACATCCGTGAGTCCAAAGCCGGCATAGAATAGACAAAGATTTTAGTGTTTTGGGCGGTGTAATGTTTCATTTTTTCTCCTTTTACTCTAAAAATATTCAAAATTTATTTATAAATTTTAACAGGAGCGGGTGTAAAAGTCAAATTGGCGGCGTCGAGCTATGTAAGGGGTAATTTTCTGCATAATTCCATTGAATATGAAAGACAGATGTGGTAAAATGGGGAAAATATTTATTGGTTTTTCCTTTGCTTGACGATGCCAATAATACAGGAGGTTTTAGACAGATGGAAGCATATAAAGAAGAATTTATCGAATTTATGGTTGAATCAGACGTTTTAAAATTTGGAGACTTTACTTTGAAAAGCGGGCGTAAGTCGCCATTTTTTATGAATGCCGGGGCTTATGTGACGGGATCGCAGTTGTCCAGACTGGGTGAGTACTATGCAAAGGCGATTCATGATACATATGGTGATGATTTTGATGTGCTCTTTGGCCCGGCTTACAAAGGGATTCCGCTGAGTGTAGTGACAGCCATTGCGTTTCATAAGCTGTATGGAAAAGAGATCCGCTACTGCTCCAACCGGAAAGAGGCGAAGGACCATGGAGATACGGGGATTCTTCTTGGTAGTAAGATCAAGGATGGGGACAAGGTTGTCATTATAGAGGATGTGACCACTTCTGGTAAGTCCATTGAAGAGACATTCCCTATTGTCAAGGCACAGGGAGACGTGAAAATTATTGGGTTGATGGTGTCTTTAAACCGTATGGAAAAGGGAAAGACGGATCAGTGTGCGCTGGATGAGATCAAAGAGGTATATGGCATGGAGACCGGTGCGATTGTTACGATGGAAGAAGTGGTCAGCCATCTATATAATAAGCCTTGTCAGGGAAAAATTGTGATAAATGATGATATGAAGGCAAAGATTGATGCCTATTACGAGGAGTATGGGGCATAGACCAGCTCGCATTATGCTGTTGACTGACCTGACAACTCCAGATTTATGTGTAAAAAATGCTGCCTGTAGACCAGCTCAGGGCTGTCCTTGAGTAGAAAAGGTTTGCGGTCAGTATTTTTTATGGAAAAAATATACAGCATATAGTAAACTGTTAAAAGTGAGATAGAGGAGGGGGAATATGGTTCAGATTCCTGAAAAGGTTGAGTATATACTTGATACTTTGAAAGCAAACAATTTTGAGGGATATGCTGTGGGAGGCTGCGTGCGGGACAGTGTGCTTGGACGGACACCCGGCGACTGGGATATTACCACATCGGCAAAACCAGAGGAAGTAAAACAAATATTCCGGAAGACAGTGGATACAGGAATTGAGCACGGGACTGTGACGGTGATCATTGAGGGAGAAGGATTTGAGGTGACTACCTATCGGGTAGATGGAGAATATGAGGATCACAGACATCCTACAGAAGTAGAATTCACTCCTGATCTGAAAGAAGATCTGAAACGGAGAGACTTTACCATCAATGCCATGGCATACAATCCGGAAAAAGGGATCGTGGACCTGTTTGACGGCATAAAAGATCTGAGACACCGATGCATTCGTTGTGTTGGAGAGCCGGAGGCGCGGTTCTCAGAAGATGCTTTGAGGATGCTTCGGGGAATACGTTTTGCCGGCCAGCTGGATTTCACGATTGAAGAGCGCACGCTGCAGGCAATACAGAATCAATCTTCATCCATTGGAAAGGTGAGTGTGGAGCGGATCCGGACAGAGATCACCAAACTGCTTTTGTCAAAAAAACCAGATAAACTGCTTCTGGCCGAAAGGACGGGATTATGTGAGAGTTTTCTTCCGGAATTTACCAGGATGCTGGAAACGGTACAGAATAATCCACATCATTCTTTTGACGTGGGCTATCATTCTTTACTGGCAGTCAGGAATGTGAGAGAAATCGGGGAAAAATTGCAAAAACAAGAAGCGGTGATATCCCAGCCTTATGGGGGAGACTTCAGAACGGAGAAGGTAGATACGATCCTGGTGTTTGCTGCACTGCTTCATGATGTGGGAAAGCCCCTTTGTAAGACGACAGATGAAAAGGGTGTGGATCATTTTCATGGACATGCGGAAGTGGGAAGCCAGATGGCACACGATGTTATGCGTCGTCTGCGGTTTGACAACGATACGGTGAATATGGTCACGAAGATTGTCCGGTTTCATGAAAGACGTTTTGAGGGCAGCCCGAAAGCAATGCGCCGGCTGATGAGCCAGGCAGGGATAGAGGTGATGCCTTATCTGTTTATCATTCAGGAGGCAGATATTCTCTCCCAGAGCGAGTACATGCGTGAAGAAAAGCTGGCAAGTATAAAAGAGGGAAGGAATGTTTTTGCTGAGATTTTGAGACAGAAAGAGGCGGTTTGTCTCCAGGATCTGCAAGTCACCGGTAAGGATCTGTTAGATCTTGGTGTTTCCCGGGGACCACAGGTGGGGAAAGTACTTAGGGAACTGCTGGAAGTCGTTATTGATTCCCCGGAGAAAAATAATAGAAAACTTCTTTTGACAGAGGCCAAAAAACGTATTACAATAGAATAGGGTAAATGAAATGTATTTTAAGGATACTCAAAGACACGTCGATATGCAGATGAAAGGTTGAGGGATATATGTTTTCAAAT
>JAAVZE010000110.1 GCA_022791495.1 Eubacterium sp. | reverse complement strand
CACAGGTTGCCTTGACATACAGAAAAATCCTTGTATAATACAGGCATGGGCAGAACCCTGCATGTCGGCTCTGCCCATTTGCAACTATTAACGAATCTTATATCGGTTTTTTGAGTTTACACAAAACTTGAAACGGTCTCAAATTTTTTTCTTTAAACTACTACTGTGAAATTTACAGGGAGCGGTGTGCCTCATGTGAGGTACACCGCTCCCTGCCCTGAGCTGTCTTATTTCCCGACCGCTCCTTTTTCGTGCTGTAATACCATGCTTAACGGTTTCCCGTCAGTTGATTAAATATGCTTACTGACCATTTTTTAAGAGGTCATGGACATTTTTAAAGGCATCTTTTACTGCCAGTTTTTCATCGAACAAACCGCAGTATGGTCCATTCATTTTAAAACTGTAGTCGTCAGGTGTTAGTTCTGGAATATCTACAATACCCCAGATGGAGATGGCCTTCAATGGTTTATCATCCCCTGAATTTAATTCCAGATATGTCTGGAATAATTTTTTGTAGTACTCACCGTGTAGCGCCAGCGTTTCGGCATCATTTTGATAATTTCGAACCGCAAGTTCTGTTACCTGAACTTCTATACCCAGTGAGGCAAATTTGAGGATGGCTGTTTTCACCATCTCAATTTCATTTTCGTTCATACATCCTTGCTGCTGTCCATATCCGCCGATATAACTCTGCATGCCTACACCATCACAAAGCTTCACATATCCGCCATTGCCATCCGCCAGGAAAGAATTGATGGAGCTTACCAGATTGTAGATCGCATCCCGTTTTGTTGCAAAGAATGTACTGTAATCGTTATAATACAGTTTGATATCCAGTGTCGGCATGGTCTTTTTCAACTCTTGAAGAACTTCGTAGGTATACTGGAAAGATAATTCCACATAATCACGTCCCACCAATGTGTAAAATGGATTATCTTTATTATTACGTTTGGTACGCACGTGGCGTTCGTCACCTTCTTCATATTCTGTGTCAGAATCACCTACTGCCTCATTGACAACATCCCAGCAATAAATTACGCCTGGGTATTTTTCTTCAAAATGTGTCAGTACCTGCTCGATATAGTTCTGTAGTCTCGCCTTTACAACCTCTGTCGTAGCATACGGTTTTGTCACATCGTATCCTTCACGGAAGAACCAGTCTACCATGTCCGCATCCCAGACGAGGGCATGGCCGCGAACCTTTAT
Source organism: Eubacterium sp. (assembly GCA_022791495.1). Lineage (GTDB taxonomy): Bacteria > Bacillota > Clostridia > Lachnospirales > Lachnospiraceae > Eubacterium_F. The sequence goes on along the minus strand of JAAVZE010000110.1, from coordinate 26,222 downwards.
ATTGTTTGCTTTGGCAAAATCCATAATCTTATCGGCACCGGCAAAATTCACAACAGGCATGGAAGTCTCGTCTGTGTAGGCTTCCTTTGATTTCTGCAGATCCAGCATAGAGTAAGCCTTCATCTCATTTGCTGCTGTGATACTATTGAAGTGGTACTTCATTAAATCGCCATATTTTTTATCTGCTACTTTCTGGCCATTCATAACAGTACCCATCTTCAATCCATAAGCGGATGCCATTTCAGCCAGTGAAGTATAATTGCTTATGGCGTCTGTGGTATCTCTTGTATCCTTTACAAAGGAGATGGAATGAATGGTCAGTTTAATTTCTTCCGGACGATCGGCAGATCCCCCTGGATTGTATTTAACTCCAAAGCCAAGAGTACTATTTATGGTACTGAGGTCACAAATGAATTCCTTCTGTTCTGTAGTGATATCCGTATAGGACAATGTTGTTGAAGAGTTGGATCCCCAATAATCGGTAGTGTCATGGGTTCTCAAACAGATCGGCGCCTCTACATCGGCGGATATCTTGAAAATCACTTTCAAGTAATCACTTAAATCTACCATGGATTTGGAAGCATCCATATAGAAGCCGATTCCGCCTCCGCCATATTCTTTCTTCAGTGTTACGGTAACACTGCCATCCGCATTGTAGACCGGCTCACCTGCGGCTCCGGATGCCAGGAAAGTATCTTTTGAAAAAGTCATGGCTGCCTCTGGCGCCATAGTTACCAGTGGCTTATCTGTGGCTATCGGCGTTTTTGTCGGCTGCGGGGTGGCTGTTGGTGTAGGTGATGCCGATGGTTTCGCTTTTGGAACCACAAAAGCCAGTTTCGTCAAAGTGGCCGTGGCAGTCTGCGTCGAATCTTTGATATCCGTATTTGTCATAATAGAATACTGGCTTATGATTTTGTTCTTGTATTCCTCTGGAATTGTTATAGAATGGGTTCCTGTCCCTTTGTTATATTGTGTTATACCCGAAAGTTCTTTTCCCTCGGAGTCGTATAATTTAAAGGATACAGAATCTGGTGTTCCCTCTACAGAGAGGGTGAACTCTACGGTCTCAATATTGTTTAGGGAAATAGGGGCTGCCAGAAGGAAATCTGCCTGATTATACTGGTTGGAAGATTTGAATTCTGTCACTGCTCCTGTCGTACCTACCGATGCCTTTACGCTGTCATTGGAGGTTCCCTTTACTTTGGATCCCTGGATTGCATTTTCAGGGTCCTGGGTTGGTGCTAATGGAGACGCTGTCGGGGTGACAGTAGGAGAAGCGGCTGGCTTCCCTGTCGGAGGTGTCGTCGGCTCCATGGTCGGCTCTGCAGTTGGTTCTTCCGTAGAAGTCACAGGCGGAGTTGTAGTGGGATCCGATGATGGAGTTACGGTTGGAACAGCTGTTGCAGTTGCTGTCGGAGGAACCGTCGGCTTACCAGATGTGCCCCCTGCCGGTGTTTGGGTTGGCGTACTATGGGGTACATCCGGATTGTTTGGCGCCTGTGTAGGGGTATTCGCTGATGGCGCCGTTGGAACAGTCGTATTAGGTGCTGGTGTAATTTTCTTTATGGAAGAAACGGTCACCTTACAGGATAAAGTACGACGTGTTTTTCCCTTTTTCGCTGTCGCAGTGATCTTCACTGTGCCCTTTTTCTTTGCTGTAATTTTTGCTGCATATTTCCCAGCTTTTTTTACAGTAGCGATTTTTTTATTTTTGCTCTTCCAGGAAATCTTCCAGCCTTTAGCCCGTTTCACCGAGAGTTTTGCTGTTTTTCCTATCTTCATGGAAAGCTTTTTTTTACTTAAAGCCGGTTTTTTGGCTTTTGCCTGCACAATTGTGGATGCTGGTGACAATACACCGCTCACCAGTAATGCAGCTGTACATACGAGTGATGTAATTTTTACGCTCTTTTTCAATGGTATACCTCCCTAATATTTTTTTACTTAATCATACAAACATTTTCTTGTTTTGACAATAGAGTTTATAAATATTTATGAGACATTTAAGACTTTTAATAAATCTTTTGCAAAGTTGAACAGGTGATCGATTTGTGATAAAATAAGTTCTAACGAACTTATTAGCAAGTTGCTTACGCAACTTGGCATGCACAAAAACCGTGTGCAGAAATTATGATAAAGTAAGTTCTAACGAACTTATCTGCAAGTTGCTTACGCAACTTGGCATGCACAAAAACCGTGTGCAGAAATTATGATAAAATAACGGACAAGGAGATGATATAAATGAACATTCAAAAATTGCTTTGGCTGCTTTGTATGGTATCTGCCCTTTTGTTGTCAGGGTGTTCTGTAAAAGAGGCGATGGAGTCGCTGTCTGCTGATAGTCAGGGAGAAGGAAATATGACCGGGACAGTGGTGGCGGCTCTGGAAGGTGTTCCGGAATTTAATGGTAAATCCTTTGTGGTGATCAATGAGAATAAGCCAGAATTTGAAGAATCGGATTATACCACAGAGTCCTTTGAAAGTTATAGTGAGCTGGATTCATTGGGAAGATGTGGCACGGCCGTGGCAAATATTGGAAAAGATCTGATGCCTGTTAAGGACAGAGAGTCCATCAGTCCGGTGAAGCCTTCGGGATGGCAGAACGCAAAGTACGACTGTGTAGAGGGAAAGTATTTGTATAACCGCTGTCATCTGATCGGTTATCAGCTTTCCGGGGAAAATGCCAATAAGAAGAATCTTGTGACAGGAACCCGCTATATGAATGTAGAGGGAATGCTTCCCTTTGAAAACGAAGTGGCGGACTACGTAAAAGAGACTGACAATCATGTTCTTTACCGGGTGACGCCGGTGTATGAGGGAAATAATCTTGTAGCCAGTGGAGTTCAGATGGAAGCATGGTCGGTAGAAGATGGAGGGAAAGGTGTTTGTTTTAACGTCTATGCTTACAATAACCAGCCTGGCGTGGAGATCGATTATGCCACAGGAAAGAGCTGTCTGGCGGGAGATGAAGCCCCGGAAGAAAGGCCGGAAGAATCTTCTCGTAAAGCTTCCGGGCAGGATGCCGGGGAAACGGGGCAGTACATATGCAATACAAATACCCGCAAATTCCACACCAGGGATTGTTCCAGTGCAAAGGATACAAAAGGGAAAAACAGGAAAGAGACGAAGGAGACAAGGGAGCAGCTGATTGGACAGGGATATGAGCCCTGCGGAAGATGTCATCCATAATGAGTATAGAAAATACTTTGTGAGTATCAGGAGGAAAAAAGTTGAGACAGATCAGACTAATTATTGGGGCAGTACTGGTGCTGCTGTGTGTGGTTTCCTGTGGAAAAGAAGAAAATCAGGAGAGGGTCAGCCAGAAAGATACCCAGACCACAAACATTATAAGTGGAAGCGCGGTGGATGCCGTGACTTCTGAGACGATCAAGACAAAGAAATATCTCCCGGTGAGCTGCCAGGAAAAGGATGAAATGTATGAAAAGCAGTTAAAGTCGGGAGACTATACATGGGAGAAGCCACTGGTGGTACAGAATCTTTATGGCAATTCCCCCCTGACAGCTTATATACTTCTAAAGACCTCAAAGCCCTGTAAAGTGAGGATAACTGTAAAGGGAAAAGATAAAGGTACGGATATGACAGGAACTCTCGAAAAGACGAAAGAACACCGAATTCCGGTGGTTGGGCTGTATCCAGACTACAAAAATGAGGTAGAGATAAGCTGTCTGGATGAAAAAGACAAGGTGATGAAGTCCCAGATCATTTCGATCCAGACAGATAAGCTTCCGGAAGCGCTGAAAGACGCAGTGAAGGTAGAAAAGTGCTCCCAAAAGACGGCGTATGGTCTTACGGTTATTTCCGGCCAGACGACGAAATATCCCTTTGCCTATGACCAGAAGGGTGAGATCCGCTGGTTTATCACGATGACCACCGGCTCATACGGTGTCTTTCCCATCTCGGACCAGAGGCTGATTTTTCAGACCAATGAGGCATTGACACCGACGGAGGAAAAGCCGCATACAACTCAGATGTACGAGATGGATTATCTGGGACGGGCTTACCGGCTTTATTATGTGAAAAACGGCATTCATCACGAAGTGATCGAAAAGGAGCCAGGAGGAAATCTGTTTCTGCTAAGTAGTTCCATCGATGGACATACGGAAGATGTGGTTCAGGAAATGGACCGTCAGACAGGGGAGATTATTCAGTCCCTGGACATGCGGGAGATCTTTGATGATACCTATAAGGACATGGTGGACTGGGTTCATCTCAATACGGTTTCTTATAATAAGGAAGATGATACGGTACTGCTGTCACCGCGGAATATCCATTCGGCGGTAAAGGTGGGCTGGAAAGACAAGAAGATCAAATGGATTCTCACCAATCCAGACATGTTTGAGGGGACCAAGCAGGAGAACATGGTATTAAAACCTCAGGGGGATATCACCTGGCATTTTCAGCAGCACAGTGTGTATGAGATCCCCTATGATCTGGACGGTGATTCAGACACGAGACATATCATGCTCTATGACAACCACTGGCAGACCAAGCGGAAGGTAGATTTTTTTGATGGTAAAGAGCAGTCTTTTGTATCGGTCTATGTGGTAGATGAAAAAAAGATGACTGTGAGGCAGGATAAATTGTTTCCGGGAGTGCGCTCCATCATCACCTCCAATTGTGCCTATGACAAGAAACAGGACCGGATGTTTTCCTTTGGAGGATATCTTCATCCCCTGATCAACGGGCAGAAGGGAATGATCTATGAATTCGATTATTCCTCCGGGAAACTGCTCAATCAGTATTCTACAAAATATTATTTTTACCGGGGATACGGAATTGAAATAAACTGGAAGGACCTGGCCCAGCCCCTAAAGATCGGTGACGGGTATGTGAAGGGGACGCTGCAGGCTCCGGTAGAGTCCAAAGAATCAGAGGTACCGAAAGAGAAGATGGATGAGAAGAAAGTGGGTTTTACCCTGATGGAATCAGTACTGTATATGAAGACATCGGATCACGCCATTTCCAAAGTACGGTTTGTGGGGCAGAGCCACCATTATCTTATGGATTATACCAGTGCCGGAAAGGGAATGAAATCAAAGCGGAATCAGAAATATGCCATCGCCATTCCCCTGTCCGGGCTGCAGCCGGATACCTACAGGATTGTCCTTTACTATGATGGGAAATGGCGTGATACGGGGAAAGAAATTGTCAGGAATCAGGAGTGATATGGGATGACATTGACTCAGCTGAGGTATGTGATCGAGGTGGCAAATTCCAGTTCCATGAATGAGGCGGCAAGAAATCTGTTTATTTCACAGCCCAGTCTGTCTTCTTCCGTGAAGGATCTGGAAGAAGAAGTGGGCGTGGAACTCTTTAAGCGCACCAACCGGGGTATTTCAATGACTCCGGAAGGAGAGGAATTTATCGGGTATGCCAGGCAGGTGGTGGAGCAGTACCAGCTTATTGAGACGCGGTATATTTCCAAGGAACAGATAAAGAAAAAATTTAGTGTATCGATGCAGCATTATTCCTTTGCAGTTAACGCATTTGTGGAGATGGTGAAGCAGTTTGGAATGGATGAATATGAGTTTGCCATACATGAGACTAAGACTTATGAGGTGATCGAAGATGTAAGGAATTTTCGGAGTGAAATTGGAATTCTTTACATTAATGATTTTAACCGCAAGGTGCTGATGAAACTGTTTCATGAATCGGGGCTGGAATTTCATGAGATTTTAAGGTGTGGAATATATGTATATATGTGGAAGGGACATCCTCTGGCGGACAGAGAACTGCTGACACTGGAAGAACTGGAAGATTATCCCTGCCTCTCCTTTGAACAGGGAAACTTTAATTCTTTCTATTTCGCCGAGGAAGTACTGAGTACTTATGACTATAAGCAGTTTATAAAGGCAAATGACCGCGCTACCATGCACAATCTTATGGTGGGATTAAATGGATATACGCTGTGTTCCGGCATTCTCTGTGAGAAGCTTAACGGCTCGGAATTTTGTGCCGTGAAGCTGAGATCAGAGGAAAGGATGACCATTGGGTATCTGGTAAGAAAGGGTGTGGCGATCAGTCCGCTGGGAAAAAAATATCTGGAGGAGATTGCTAAGTTTGAGGATAAGGGACTGGTATAGGAAAAGGCTATAACCAGTTCTTTTTATCGTGTATTGGACATATAAGAATTGGCATGATATGATATCCATGTTATCCGATAGGAAATATAAGAATATTTTGTAGCGCACCGTTGAACCAGGTGTCAGAAGGGAGTTTTACTATGAGTAAGAAGTCAAATAAGGAAAGAAAACTTAAATTTGAAACATTACAGCTTCATGCGGGACAGGAGAATCCGGATCCGGTTACCGACGCCAGGGCAGTTCCAATCTATGCCACCTCATCTTATGTGTTCCACGACTGTGAACATGCTGCGGCGCGCTTTAATCTCAGTGATGCGGGAAATATATATGGTCGGTTGACAAATCCTACCCAGGAAGTGTTTGAGCAGAGAATCGCGGCATTGGAGGGAGGTGTGGCGGCTCTGGCAGTAGCTTCCGGCGCTGCGGCGATCTCCTATACGATCCAGAATCTTGCTCAGGCAGGAGACCACATCGTGGCAGCTAAAAATATTTATGGCGGAACCTATAACCTGCTGGCCCACACGCTGCCAGATTATGGAATTACCACTACTTTTGTAGACCCCTTTGATGAAGAAGAAGTGAAGGGGGCGGTCCGGGAAAATACCAAGGCTGTGTATATCGAGACACTGGGAAACCCCAATTCAGATGTAGTGGATATTGAAAAGCTGTCGGGCATTGCCCATGAAAATAAGATTCCCCTGGTCATTGACAATACCTTTGCCACACCGTATCTGGTGCGTCCCATCGAGCACGGGGCGGATATCGTAGTACACTCGGCTACTAAATTTATCGGCGGCCACGGCACGGCCATCGGCGGCGTGATCGTGGACAGCGGCAGATTTGACTGGGAGGTAAGCGGCAAATTTGCATCTTTGACCGAGCCAAATCCCAGCTATCATGGCATCAGTTTTACAAAAGCAGTGGGAACGGCGGCATTTGTTACAAAGATCCGTGCCATTCTGCTGCGGGATACCGGAGCCACCCTGTCGCCCTTCCATGCCTTTCTGTTTTTGCAGGGATTGGAGACGCTGTCTCTGAGGGTGGAGCGTCATGTGGAAAATGCCTTGAAGGTGGTTCAGTATCTGGCGGAACATTCCCAGGTGGAAAAGGTAAATCATCCGTCGGTGTCGACAGATCCGGAACTGACAGCTCTTTATCAGAAATATTTTCCCAATGGCGGAGGTTCCATCTTTACTTTTGATATCAAAGGAGATGCCGGGAAGGCAAAAGAATTTATTGACAATCTGGAATTGTTTTCCCTGCTTGCCAATGTGGCGGATGTAAAATCCCTGGTGATCCATCCGGCATCCACTACCCACTCGCAGCTGACAGAGGAGGAACTGCTGGAGCAGGGTATCAAGCCAAATACCATCCGTCTCTCCATCGGAACAGAAAATATCGATGATATCATAGAAGATCTGCAGGAAGCATTTGAGGCGGTAAAATAGTCGGAGGAGAGACATGTCGAATGAATTTTCCAGAACCGGGCTTCTTTTGGGAGAGGCTGGGATGCAGAAACTTTCTGAAAGCCGGGTGGCAGTGTTTGGAGTGGGAGGAGTCGGCGGCTATGTGGTAGAGGCACTGGCTAGAAGCGGGGTGGGAGCCCTTGACCTGATCGATCACGACCAGGTCAGCCTGTCGAATATCAACCGGCAGATCATAGCGTTGCATTCTACAGTTGGAGAATACAAGGTGGATGTGATGAAACGCCGCATAGCGGATATCAATCCGGCCTGCAGCGTCCTGGCGCATAGATGTTTCTTTCTGCCAGAGACCAGGGATGAGTTTATTTTTTCTGACTATGATTATGTGGTGGATGCCGTGGATACGGTCACTGCCAAGATTCAGCTTGTATTGCAGGCGAAGGAAGCAGGGGTTCCGGTCATCAGCAGCATGGGTGCCGGGAACAAGCTGAATCCAGCAGAATTTGAGGTGGTGGATATCTATCGTACTTCTGTATGCCCTCTGGCGAGAGTGATGCGGCGGGAACTGAAAAAGCGGGGGGTGGAGAAACTGAAGGTAGTTTATTCCAAAGAGGAGCCAAAAGGCAATGGCGGGCAGAGAGTGCCGGGATCGACGGCATTTGTGCCCTCGGTGGCGGGACTGATCATCGCCTCAGAGGTGGTCAAGGACCTGGTACACTAGTACGTGTACCAATGGTGTGCCAAAGGAACTGAGGTGCTGAAAAGTTATATAAATAAAGATTTCCCGGGAAGGACAGAGACAATGAACCAGAGAAAACAGGAATATGACAAGGAAGAGAAGTACTGCCTGGATGTGGAGCGAAGCATCATAAAAAAATACCGCAAGGAGATTTGGCGCAAGTTTACGAAAGCCATCAATGAATATGAACTGATCCGGGATGGGGATAAGATTGCCGTGTGCATCTCTGGAGGGAAGGATTCTATGCTTATGGCAAAGCTGTTTCAGGAACTGGAACGCCACGGGCAGAAGAATTTTGAAGTGGTGTTTCTTGTGATGAATCCCGGGTATAATGAGATCAATTATGAAACCATTCAGAATAATGCCCGCCGCCTCCGGGTGCCGATTACGGTATTTGAGACCAGGATCTTCGATGCAGTGGTAAAAGAAGAGTCCCCCTGCTATCTCTGTGCCAGAATGCGGAGGGGGTATCTATACAGCAAGGCGAAGGAGCTGGGGTGTAACAAGATCGCTCTGGGCCATCATTTTGATGATGTGGTGGAGACCATTCTTATGGGAATGATGTACGGCTCCCAGATCCAGACGATGATGCCGAAACTCCACAGCACCAATTTTGAGGGTATGGAACTGATCCGTCCCCTTTATCTGATCCGGGAGCAGGATATTATTCACTGGATGCACTACAACGAGCTTCATTTTATCCGCTGTGCCTGCCGGTTTACTGAGCAGTGTGCCGCCCAGGAGGAAGAAAAGGAGAAAAGCTCCAAGCGGGCAGAGATCAAAGAGTTGATCCAGCAGCTGGAACAGGTCAATCCCTCGGTGGCAAAGAATATTTTTAGGAGCGTGGAAAATGTCAATCTCGCTACGGTCATCGCCTATAAAAAAGATGGCGTGAAACATCATTTTCTGGAAGATTATGATTCGCACCGTTGAACAAAGCTGGCAGGAACGTTCTGTAGTATCATCACATATTTTGAGAAAAAGAGAATAAATAGGTGTGATGCGTATGGATTACTCCGGATTTGAGCCTGTGGTGGGCACAATTATTAATATTAGCAGAGGAAGTGACTGCTGCAGTCAGATGATATCCCTCCGTACGGGAAATGGAATCATAAATTTTCATGTGAATGCCGAGACGTTGATCATTGATAACAGACAGTTGAGGCGGGGCATGCAGGTGGTGGCATTTTATGACCGATATCTGCCGGTGCCTCTTATTTTTCCGCCCCAGTACCAGGCCCAGCTCATAGCGGTACCAGGACGGAACGAGCAGGTGGTACTGCAGTTTTTTGACCGGAACCTGCTGGCTGGGGACCGTTCTCTTCAGCTGAACATCGGGCAAAATACGTCAGTCAGGACGGTAAATGGCCAGAACTTCGGGTGCAGTCCCGGCGGAAATATGCTTCTGGTGTTCTATTCGGTGACGACGAGAAGCCAACCGCCACAGACAACGCCGCGCCAGATCGTAGTTTTGTGCTGATCAGTTTTCCAGGATCATTTTGCGGTACTGGGTGGGGGAAAGACCGGTTTCTTTCTTAAATACATTGGAAAAATAATAAATATCATCATAGCCCACATGAAGGGCGATGGTTTTTACCGGAAAATTGCCGGAGGTCAACAGTATTTTTGCCTGTGAGATCCGTACCATGGTCAGATAGGAAAAAATGGTCTGCCCCGTCTCTTTTTTAAAGATTCGGTTGATGTAATCAAAATTACAGGTAAACTTTGCCTCGATGAGGCGGCTGGAAAATCTCTCTGCATAATTATAATTGATCTCCCTCAGCAGATCATAGACGATAAAGGTAGAGCGTTTGATATTTCTATCTTCATTTGATAAGATCTGGTTTGAAAAGATGTGGGAGAGGTGGATAAATAAATCCAGCAGCAGACATGAGGTCTGCAGATCAGAATGTTCTTTATAGGCATTAAAATACTGTTTTCCCCGGTTTAACAGGTGAAGGATCGTTTCATAAGTCATGTGGGATCCAGCGTGGCAGAGCTTGGGAATGATGATGTGGTCCGTAATATTTTTTCCCTGCAGGGCTTCCATTTTATTGTGCTTCAATAGTTCCTGCAGGGGTTGTTCGTCCATTTCGGCACCAATCAGCTCGTCGATATGAAAGTGGATATAAAAATAGGTACAGTGCTCGCTGATTTTATATCCATTATGTTCTTTTCCGGGTTCTAGCAGGATCCAGTCTCCCTCTCTCAAATGATAGTGAATCTGATCTTCCATCAGATACATATCCCCTTTTACGATATAAAAAGCGATATATTCATCCGGCGTCCTGCGGAAGTGGATACATTTATCCACACTGATGGAATTAAAGAGATTGACCTGGGGAAAAATGTGAGGTTTAATCCGGCAGATATACATGGTAGAATCCTCCTCTCCGGCTTTGCTCAATGACGCCAGTACGCCAGCCCCGGCGTCACCAGGCCGGCTCAGTCTTATTATAACATAATCCAAAGAAAAAGTCGCTATTTTATAAAAAAACTACTGCATTTGCTATTGTAAAAAAGCCCCTTATTTTATATGCTTTTATTACAAGATGCACACAGTCTGGCAGCAGCGGGCTGTGGGAAGAAGGGAGAAGGTAATGTGAAAAAAAGAATTATTGCAGGAGTTTTATGTGCCGTTTTTTGTATAACGTCACTTTGGGGACTGGCACCGGCTACTCCCCAGTTACAAGCCAGTGCGAAAGAAAATAAGTTGGCAGAGGGTGTTCCCTGGAATGACACACCGATGCCGGCTCTGGAATCTGTCAGAGACAGCAGTGTGGCACAGGAAACAAAGTTCACCCATAAGGAGTGGACTGGTGAGAGTGGGTATGTGGATGCTTACGGAGACACTGTAAATGCCGCAGATGTATACCGCATCAATGTACAGGATGCCACGTCTTCCACGACGCATTCGGTTCCCTATCACTCTGTGGACAAAGCTGTTGAGGGGGCGGTGAACTACAAAAAAGAGGTTTCGGATTATGTCCAGTATCTGACGGGGGAGAAAGAAGCCGACTGGGATCTGGTGGTGCTGCAGAATCAGACAAAAGCCCAGGCGGAGCAGTATAAAGATTTTTATAAAAAAGGATATGTGGTGCAGGGAGAGGACAAATGGAAAGAAGACCTTGTACTGCCGGCGAGCTGGACCAGCTATGGATTTGACAAGCCGATCTATGCCAATGTGCAGATGCCGTGGCAGAGTGCTTATGACCGGAGTGTAAAAGTTCCTAAGGCGCCAGTGAACTATAACCCTGTGGGCTTATACCGGAAGACTTTTGACGTAAAGGATACCATGCTCCGCACCAACGGGCGGGTTTATCTCTCTTTCCAGGGAGTAGAATCCTGCTATTATGTATATGTCAACGGAAAAGAGGTGGGGTACAGCGAGGATTCTTTCAGTCCCCACAGCTTTGACGTCACCGATTATCTGACGGAAGATGGGAAGGATAACCTTCTGGCGGTAGAAGTACATAAGTTTTGTGACGGAACATGGATGGAGGGACAGGATATGATATACGACGGCGGAATTTTCCGCGATGTGTATCTCTATTCCACGCCTTTGATCCATATAGAGGATTACCATGTTGTGACGGATCTGGATGAAGATTATAAAAATGCGGATCTGAAGGTGGATGTGGCAGTGAGCAACAGCAGCACGGCAGATCTGTCAGATTACGCAGTGGATATCCAGCTTTACAATCCCGACGGGTCTGTGTTTATGAATGGATACACCATCGATATTCCGGAAGTAAAAAGGGCAGCAGAAGATGGCGCAAAAACGACGGTGGCTGCCTCCGGTTCCCACGCTGTGTACGGCCCGAAATTGTGGTCAGCGGAGCAGCCGAATCTGTATACCATGGTACTTACCTTATATCATAAATCAACGGGAGCTTATATCGAGAGCCTGTCCCAGCAGCTCGGTTTCCGGGAGATCGAATTTGTCAGCAGCGAAGTGAATTCCAACGGGCAGAGAAAGACGCAGGACAGTGAATTTCGGCCCATGAAGATCAACGGAAAGCCGATCCTGCTAAAAGGAACAAACCGGCATGATACGGATCCGGTTTATGGAAAATATGTCCCGGAAGCCACGGTTCGCCAGGACATTGAGACGATGAAGCGGTTCAATCTGAACGCGGTCCGGACCTCCCACTACAGCAACGACGAATATCTCTATTACTTATGTGATAAATATGGACTGTACGTCATGGCGGAGACCAATGTGGAGTCCCATGCCCTTATGAACAAGGGAGATAGTCAGAAGCATTTCAAAAAAATGGTCATGGACCGGACGGTGACTGCCTTCAACCGTCTAAAAGACCGGACCAGCGTGGTGATGTGGTCTACGGGAAATGAAAATTATTATAATTCCAGCAAGAATTATGCCGACGGTATGTTTTTTGATCTGATCCAGTATTTCAAGGAAAAGGATCCCACCCGGCCGGTCCACTGCGAGAGTTCCGGCAATCAGAACGGTGTGGATATGGACAGCAATATGTATCCCACGGTGGGAACGGTAGAGGGGAAAGCGAAGGCAAATATGCCCTATGTTCTCTGTGAATATGACCACGCCATGGGAAATGCAGTAGGAAATATAAAGGAGTACTGGGATGCGATCCGCAGTTCAGACAATATGCTGGGTGGATTTATCTGGGACTGGGTAGACCAGTCCAGACTGGCAGATCTTCCCCAGTCCAAGTATGACTATTATTCCGAAGAATTTGCCCACAAGACATTGTATCCGGAGGAGGCAGAGGGAAAATACTATGCCTACGGTGGGGACTGGAAGGACCAGCCCAACGATGGTTCTTTCTGCGTGAACGGTCTCGTTTCCCCTGACCGGGACGTCCAGCCTGAGCTTTATGAGGTAAAATATATATACCAAAACTTCTGGTTTACCGCCGGAGATATCGATCTGGCAAGGGGGAATGTGCATGTTTACAATGAGTCCTCCTTTGACAATATGGATCAATACAATCTGGTGTGGAAACTCAGTGAAGATGATACGGAGCTTGCCACAGGTACAGAGTGTATCGGTGTGAAGCCGAGAGAGGAAGCGGATATTTCTCTTCCCTATATCGATAAACTGCCGGAAGAGCGCAAGGCGGGAGCAGAATATTATCTGACTCTTGAGCTGCAGTTAAAATCTGACACATTATATGCAAAAGCCGGTCATGTGGTGGCCCACGAGCAGTTTTTGCTGCCGGAAACATTAGAACAAGCCGCCTGGCAGCCGGCAGCAGGAAATGTGGAGATCCAGGATGAGGACGATGGGATCGCCGTAAACGGTTCTGACTTTTCCTTTACCATCGACAAAGAGAGTGGAATGATGCGGAATTATACTTACCAAGGAACCCTTCTGATGTCAGAGGGACCGGTTCCGAATTTTTACCGTGCTCCGCTGAATAACGATGGTTCCCATGATAAAAAGTGGAAGAATGCAGCCAACAATCCTTCTCTAAAGGATTATGAGATTGAGGAAGAGGGCGACGGGCGGAAGACTATACGGACCACGCTTTCTTTCCCAGAGCAGCCTGGCCTCTATACTGCCCTGGATTATACCATTGAGGCGAATGGTGCGGTGACGGTGAAAATGACCAGCGATGCCACTGGCACGTCTCTGGGGAATTATCTGAGGATCGGAACCAATATGCGTCTTCCAGACGGCTATGAGAATATTACCTGGTATGGAGACGGTCCGGTAGAGTCCATGAGTGACCGGAATAATTTTGCTGTCGTCGGCAGATACCAGTCAACGGTATCGGAGATGTTTTATCCTTATCTGGATACCCAGGATACCGGTACATTGCCTGGGACAAAGTGGTTTACCGTTACCGATCCGGATCAGAATGAGGCGCTTGTGGTAGCCGGTAAAGAGGATGTGGAGACGTCAGCTCTGCATTTTACGGTACAGGATCTGACCAATGCCAGACATCCTTATCAGCTCACGCCGGAGGATGACACGATTCTGTCTGTGAATCTTGCTTCCCAGGGCGCCGGAAATAAAAGCTGCGGACCGGACACACTGGCGGAATATCTCATTCCAAACAACAAAGAATATTCTTATGAGTATACCCTTCTTCCCTATGATGTGGCAGCAGCACAGAACCTGACGGAGCTGACAAGAGGGTATCGGAACGTAAAAGTGTATGAGGGAAATCCTACTGTAAAAGCCTTTGAAAAGGAAGTGAAGGAGATTGTTGTCTATTCTTCTTCCCAGCTGGAGACGCTGTTAGATCTCCAGGCGAGATACGAAGGAGATCCGTCATACCAGGGAGAGGGAACCGTTCTCACAGCGGAAGAAAAATCTTTTGTGAGTGAAGAGGTTGTCCTGCTTCTCCAGCATAAGATCAAAGAGGCCCGGGATATGGCAGATAACCCGGCAGCTATCCTCTGGAAAGATCTGAGTAAGAACAAACTGGATTCTTCGATGACGAAGGATTCCAAGTACACATTGGGGTATGACGAAGCTGAAAATGTAAGTTATCTCCGCGGTTATTTTGATCTGGATTCTGACCAGGCGAAGGAGGTCTTTGACCAGCAGTTTAAAGAGGGAAGAGCCTTTACGGTGGAAGCCTACCTGAACATGAATGGCAGCTATGATGAAATGAATATGATTTTCGGAAAGGGAGACCATACCATGGGATTTCGTGGGACTGGTTCCAGCCTGTATTTCTTTATCCACAATGGAACGGACTGGGAGACATGCGAGGCCACGGGGCTATATCTGGAGGGCTGGCATCATGTGGCGGCGATGTATTCTCCAGAGGAAAATGGGACGATCATGATCGCCCTGGACGGATCGGTCATCCAGAAGACTACGGATGTTGGAACCCCTTCTGACTCCGGCTATCCTTTTGGTATCGGCCACGATGCCCAGACAGACCGAACCGGGGATAACAGCTACGCGGCAGTCCGCGTGTACAACCGCGTGCTGTCAGAGGAAGAACTGCAGGGTCAGCGGGATTATGATCTGGGATACCGAAGCCAGCCAGCGGTTTCTTCATCGGATGAAGCGACGGAACTCTGGTATGAATTTGCCTGCAAGCCTGCCCTGGTACATTTTTCAAAATCAAAAGTAAGTCTGGAGCCGGGAGGAGCTTCCAAAAACATAAGTGTCACCGTCGCTCCGAGAAACTACCGCAATGCAGCCCTTTCTGTCACATCGCAGAATGAGAGTATTGTTTCGGCAAGGATGAATGGCTCAGAGATTGAGTTAATTCCGGCAGCAGTTGGTGAGACGGCGGTAAAAGCAGAGACCGATGGCGGGCTTTACAGCCTGTGCCGTGTTACGGTAAAAGAAAAACCAGCAGATAACCAGCCAGGTAACACTCCGGGGGCAGATAAAACAGACCAGAATAATCCTCCGGTCTCTACTGTGCCGCAGATATATAAGATAACGGGCCTGCGGGCGGTGAAACATAAGACCACTTCCATTGCATTAAAATGGAATGGAGTGAGCGGAGCAGTTTACGAGGTGAAACGCTACGATACTGGGAAGAAGGAATGGGTTTCTTTGAAAAAGGGCTTGAGAACTTCGAGTTTTACGGATAAAAAGTGTAAAGCAGGCACACATTATAAATACATGATCGTATCAACTAATCCGGCGGGTACTTCGGCATCTCTGAATACGGCGACGAAGCCGGTAAAACCAGTGCTTCGGACACTGAAAAGATCAGGGCGCACATTCCGCCTGAAATGGAAGAAGTGCAAAGCAGATTCCATAGAGATCTTTATGAAGACCGGAAAGGGAAAGTACAAGAAGATCGCTGTAAAGAAAGGAAGCAGCATTTCATATAAAACTAAAAAATTGAAAAAGAATAACAAATATACATTCCGGATCCGCGCCATTATGAAAGGTGAGGGTGGGAAGAAAATTTACAGTTCTTATTCTAAAGTGAAAAAAAGATGATGTACTAAGGGACACTTCACATAAGGAAGTGTCTCTTTTTCAGCATTTTAAAGAATTTGTAATGACAGTTGGATATGATGAATTTGGAGGAATAACTAAATATATTGGAGGAAACCACAATGAAATCATTATTTGAGCAATTTGACGGTACATATCGAAAAGAAAATGATTATAACATTCCGAATCTTAAAATGCCAAAACAAAAGATGTGAAATAGGTATTTATGGACAACGACATTTATATTTTTTACAGCATTATCATAGAGTGACCTACATTAATTTACTTACGAGTGGGAATCTCAATGATATCTTGCTGAGATTAACAGGCAGGCACAAGAATGACTCTTTCGGATTGTAGAACAAATGAAACAAAAACAGGGAGTTACGGAGCAATTAAAAGTAAATAATGCTATGGAACGGACTGCAAAAATTAATGTATTAAACAACAAGCAGAAGAAATTATATCGAAGGAAATGATTTATAATTAATGAAAGGCGGCGTTGGCTAAAAGTTACGCCGTTTTAAGCATTTGCAGAGTAGAAAAGTTTAATGTCGTATGATACAATAAAGAACGAATATGGAAACTCTGTATAGGATATACTGATTGGAGGAATATAAATGCCAAATGGGGCGATGCATTTCTTACAACAATGAGCAGGGATTTGAAGAAAACTTTTCCAAATATGTCGGGTTTTTCGGTACAAAATTTAAAAAGCATACGTTATTGGTACAGATTTTACAACTCTGATGAAAATGGCTTACAAGCTGTAAGCCAAATGGAACTGCTTGAAAAAATGGTAAAAGGAATTTCTTGGGGACATAACCAGAGGATTATGTATAAATGCAAAAGTATCCAAGAAGCCTTGTTCTATGTGCAAAAAACAATGGATAATGGATGGAGCAGGACTGTCTTGGAGCATCAGATTGATAGCGATTTATATAGCAGACAGGGGAAAGCCGTCACCAACTTTCAGTTAAAATTACCAGAATCACAGTCTGATTTGGCAGAACAGACATTGAAATTCCATAGAATTTTGACTTTCTGACTTTGAGAGAACAATATGACGAAAAGGAATTGGAGAATGCCCTTATCAATCAGATTACTCAGTTTCTATTGGAATTAGGCACAGGTTTTTCGTATCTTGGTAGGCAAGTGCATTTGCATGTCGGTGAAAGCGATTTCTATATGGATTTACTTTTTTACCATGTCCGCCTCCATTGCTATGTTGTCGTGGAGTTAAAAACAGAGAAATTCAAGCCAGAGTTTGCAGGTAAATAAACTTTTATGTAACTGCCGTAACAGTTGAAGAAATAGAAAGCGAGTTGTCTGAATGAATTAGCTTACAGATTGTAAGCGATCGCATGAAACCTGAAAAGGCCGGTAAAAACACCCGCTTTACCAGCCTCTCGATGCAATCTCAAGGGATAATGGTAAGACCAGACCCCAAAATGGAGCAACAGACCTAAAGTTTCACATACTACACTGAATCATAATTTTGCATGGAGATATCAATTAGGACTCGGTAAAAATCCCAGCTTTTCCATAGTGAGATTATTTCCGACTGTACCCATAAGTAAAATATCCCATCCTAGATAACCTGCTTTAAAAGACTTATTCGCCATATCGGTAATTTGTGCTCCACCAATATTATCCTTGAATACGATCCATGGTAACAGGGTATCTTTATTTGTAGCTGGTATGGAGGCAGTTGCTACTGTATACCCACCATAAAGTACGCTGGATTTAAAGACAAGTTCATATGTAAGGCGGGCTTTCGTCAAATTATTATCTCTTATCTCCATTCGCAATATTTCAATGGTAGGCGTACTTCCGTTTACTTCCTGGATACAGCTGAATCTATACAACTGTTCTGCTGCATAATAATTAATGAGATAATCAAAATTTTCTATCTTCATGTTTATTTTTTTGGAGCCATCGTCTGCAGTGTGCCCCTGAGTCAAAATATAATATAACAATGTATTCCAATTATCTTTGACACTTGGTTCTGATAAAGGTGCTGGTGTAACGATCAGATCCATGGCAGGCGTTGAAGAGGGGATTGAAACAGATGACTTGTTTCCATTCCGAGCTGTGTTCCGACTCTTCTTAACGGTCACTTTGCATCTTAATTTTACCTTTCCGATTTTAGCCGTAATTCTGGCTGTTCCAGCTTTCTTTGCTGTCAGCCGGCAATAATCCTGTTCTGATTTACTGTCAAAATACACTACTTTTTTATTGCTGGTACTCCATCTTACAGGCTTTTGTATTGTGTAATTTTTGAGTTTCAGGTATTTGTCTTCCCCGACCTTCATTGTAATCTTTGTCTTGTTAAATTTCATCTTTTTTTTCTTTTTTGCGGCCAGGTCTTTACATGGCAGCATTGACAAAATTATTGAAAAAATTAACAACACGACTACTGCTTTTCTTTTGCTTAAAATACTCATAATATTTTGGTTCTCCTCTCAATTCTATTTTCCGAGAGTTACAGCGTCTACAATTTCATTATTATGCTTATTCTTTTTCCTCCGTCTCTACAAACGCGATTGTAGAGTCTCCCTGTTTCGCCTTGTTCACAACGGCATCAGAGAGGCGCTTGAAGTTGGCGCCAGAGTTGGAGGCTCCTGTAAGGGCGTCAATCTCTGGCACATCCTTCTGGCCTTTGAGAAATGCAGCATAATAACGGGTGTATTCATTTGGGTAGGTGCCCGTAACCGTTTTCATATTATTCATGTATGCAGTGTCCCAGCTTTTGATAAAACCACTGGAATTTTCTGCGTTATATTCTGCGGTGACGACCTCACCATTTTTTACGGTGATCGTTACAAATTCTCTCCAGCCGTGGGAATACTCCGACATCTGTGCTGTATAGGTACCATCCTGCATAGTGGCTGGGTCCTTCTTTTCGCCACAGCCTGACAGCAGTAAACCAGCAGCAATAAGCATGCTGGTTATGATCTTATATTTCATCTGATTGCCCTCCCTTAATTTTAGTGGAATTTAAACTTCTCCAGCAGTTTTTTCAGATTCGATGCCTCATGTTTGAGTTCCTCACTTGCATCCGCCGTGTTTTCAGCGCAGTGCAGGTTTCGCTCCGTGATATGGGACATATCCTCTATTTTGCCGGTGATTTTATAAAGAGAGGCTTCCTGCACATCCATTGTCTCGGACAGACGCCTTGTGATTTGTGTGACATCTTCAGAACTCTTGCTGATTTTTTCCAGTGCTTCGGATGTTCTGGCGGTCAGATCTACGCCCTCGGCAATTAAGCTGCTGGAAGTCTCGATCATTGTCACTGTGTTTTTGGCAGCCTCCTCGCTCTGTTCTGCCAGGACCCGGATCTCTTCGGCTACCACGGCAAAACCTTTGCCGTGTTCACCGGCTCTGCTTGCTTCTACAGCTGCGTTGAGAGCCAGAATGTTGGTTTGTTTTGCAATTCCCTCTATCAGCTTGCTGATCTTATTAATATCTTCTGCATTCTTGCTGATCGCTTCCATTGCTGATTTGAGTTCATTCATTTTTTTATCGCCATTTTCGATCTCTTCTGCAATTTCCTCTGCCCGTTGGCGAGTTTCTTTGGTATTTTCAGTCACCTCTTTCAAATTCGTCTTAACGGTCTCCACCTCGCCGTTCAATCCATCCATAAGCATGGTCTGACTGGTCACGGTCTGGTGCAGTTCTTCTGACTGGGATCCCATGTTCTGGGCAGTTTCCATCAGCTGATAGGCGGTCTGGTTAATCTGCTTCATGATCTGATTCAGAGAGACGATGATATGGGTCAGAGTTTCCTTCACTACTACAAAATCGCCTTGATAATTCCCATCGGCAGACATATTCAGGTTTCCTTTGGAGATGTTGTCCAGCACCCTTTTTATCTCGTTTAAGTAGCCGTTGATGTTCTCGATCGTGGTCTTTAGAGAGCTGGAGAGGTATTCAACCTCATCACCAGAATTCTTTACCTCTATCGGGGAGCTTAAATCGCCCTTTGAAAGTCCGTTCATCCGGGTGATCGCCCTTTTTAACTGGCTAGAGATCACTGTCATGACGAACCAGATAATGATCAATGCGGCGCCCAGTGCGGAAAAGGTTCCGATCATGGTATCCTGGACCGCTGTATTTGTGGATTCCATGTAATCCGTCTTGGGCACTTCGATGGCAAAGGACCAGCGTGTTCCGCGTACCGGGCAATAAGCTACATAAGCTTCCTGTCCATTGAATAGTCCCTCACCGGAACCGGTTTCCCTGGTGATCATACGGTCAAAGATCCGATGTGCAGAGTCCGTTTTATCCAGTTCATAGACATTTAATTGCTGGCGGACGATTTCTTCTTCGGGATGACCTACGATAATTCCCTTTTCATTGATGATCAGCGCCATACCGCTCTTTCCGATATGAATGGAGCTCAGAACATCGCTCAGTACGTCGTACTTGTAGATTCCCAACAGGTAGGATGTGGTGCTGCCATCTGACTTGATAGGCATTCCTACGGGAATACCGACATAATCCTCTGTAGCGACAGGGTCTGCAATGGTTAGGTTGTCTGTCTCTTTTAACTGACTGAACCAGTCTGTCCCCGAAAAACTGTCGTCAATTTTGCCGTCCTGAATCTGAGCGTTTCCCTCTATATCATAGACGCCGATTCCATAAAACTCATAAGTATTACGTGCTTCTTTAAGAACAGTTGTAATGTCCTCCTGTTTCACATTTTTTTCGGTGAGCCTTTTATCCGATGCCAGGTTCATCATTCGGTCCGCCATCAGATGAACGTCCGCTGCGACCGCTTTTGCAGACTGTCCTGCTGTGGGCTGCAGGACATCCAGCAAGATGGATTCTGTTAAACTTCCCATGGAGTACCGAAGGATTCCGGTACATACCAGCATAACGCCTACCACTACGATGGACGTCATTGTCATTACTTTAACACGGATGCTTCTTTTGAATTTCTTTGTGTTTTCCATAATCAATTCTCCTTTCCCCTGCTGCTTATACACTGTATTACAAAAACTCTTTTTTTATTTCTTCATAGATTTCCTGGATCCTGTTATCATCGATCTCAGTATTGAGGAATATTTCCACTGCGTATTTTGCCTGGGCCACCAGCATCTCCAGACCGGTGACACCGATCATGCCAAGCTCTCTTGCCTGGGCAGCCAGTTTTGTGGTGAGGGGGTTGTAGACCACATCCATCACCGCCTGGCAGTCCGGGAATTGAGCCAGGTCTACAGGACTGGCATCTACCTTTGGGTACATGCCGATGGGGCTGGTATTTATGATCACCTGGGCGTCGGTGTGGCTGGCGAATAATTCATCATAGGTGATGGATTCGTCGTCCTTAACGACATCTACCACGATCATTTCCTTTGCCTGGTGCCTGCGGACCACTGCCTTAATCGCCTGAGCGGCGCCGCCATTGCCGAGGACTACTACTTTTTTATTTTTCAGCTCTACACCGTGTCGGTTTACCATATAATCAAAACCGGAAAAATCCGTATTGTATCCACGAAGTTTTCCGTCGGTATTTACGATAGTGTTTACCGCACCGATGGCTTTCGCATTGTCATCCATGGAGTCCAGATAGGGAATGACATCCCTCTTGTATGGGATGGTGACATTGATTGCCTGAAAGGGTTTTTCTTCCATAAAAGAGGCAAATTCCTCTTTGGTCAGTGGGTGCAGGTCATAAGTGTAGTCTGCGAGACTCTCGTGAATAGGTTTGGACAGACTGTGTCCCAGGGGCTGTCCGATCAATCCATAATCCATTGTATGTACATCCTTTCTGAATCAATTTTTGTCTTCGCCGTTCTGCCGGTGGGGCATGCAAGCGAGCTCTCTTCCAATACAGTATCATATTTTTTTTGTCCTTTCAAGCATATAAATTATTCCCGCACATAAAATAAAAGAAACAGGCTGTAAAGGGAGGAATGTGATGGTATATTCAGAGATTACACAGATCCTGCCCAAACGTTTTCGGGCACATTTTGAGCGGGCGGGAATCTGTCTGGACAGGCTGCAGGAGATCCGGCTCCGGATCGGTCAGCCGGTGGAACTGCGTGAGGACAAAAAGCGAATTCTGTGCAGGGAAAAGGTGGACAGGTCAGATATCAAGGAAATGCTGGAATACATAAGTGGATACTCCCTATATGCTTTTGAAGAGGAGATATCCCAGGGCTTTATTACGGTCCCTGGTGGACACCGGGTGGGCGTGGCAGGACAGGTGGTTATGGAACAGGGGAGCGTGAAAAATATCCGGAATATTTCTTTTATAAATGTGCGCCTTTCCCACCAGGTCCGGGGATGTGCAGATCCGGTTCTAAAGTATATTAAAAAGGGAGACAGGATTTACCATACGCTCATTATCTCTCCACCAGGCTGTGGAAAGACAACCCTTCTGCGGGACATCGTGCGGCTGGTGTCCGGGCAGAGCTATGAGCCGGAGGGAAGAAATGTGACGGTGGTGGACGAGAGAAGCGAGATCGGGGGGTGCTTTCGGGGAATGCCACAGAACGACCTGGGATGCCGCACCGATGTACTGGACGGCTGTCCTAAGTCCGTGGGGATGATGATGGCAGTGCGGTCGCTGGCGCCGGATGTCATCGTAGTGGACGAGATTGGTGGAAAAAAAGATGTACAGGCACTTCGGTATGTCATGAACTGCGGTTGTGCCTTGATCGCCACGGTCCACGGCAGGGACATTCGGGATATATGGGAAAAGCCGGAGCTGGGAGATATGCTGCGAGAAGGTTTGTTTGAGCGCTGTATTGTACTGGGAAATACGAAAGGACCGGGAACAGTTCTGGATATATGTGATGGGCAGGGGGGAAGTCTGTATGCTTAAACTGGCGGGAATGGTCATTGTCATTCTGGGGTCGGCGGCGCTGGGGCTGCACCAGGCATGTATGTATATGAACCGGCTGAATAATCTGCATGAGGTAAAAAAAGCATTTCTTTATATACAGGGAGAGATCCGCTATATGAGTACGCCTTTGCCGGAGTTACTGGGGGAGGTGGCAGGCAGGGTAAAAGAACCTTTCCGACGTTTTTTCACCGAGATAGCTGCTGAGCTGTCAAGAAAAAATGCCGGGATGGTAAGGGAGATATGGAAAGAATGCTACCATAAGGAGATAAACAAGGACGTCTTAGAAAGAGAAGCGGAGGAAGAATTTCTGGAAATGGGTGGGCAGCTGGGAGGGACTGACTGCCGGACACAGGAAAAAGCGATCGATTATTTTCTTGAGAAATGGGAATTTATCATTGAGAAGAGACAGAAGGAAAAGACAAATAAGCTCAGACTCTATTATGTATGCGGAGTTGCAGGCGGTGTACTGATGGTTATTATACTTGTGTAAGGAAAAAAGATTTTCCGGAAAGGATTTGCTGTGGAGATAAGTATCATATTTAAAATCGCGCTGGTAGGGATACTCGTGACAATGTTGAACCAGATATTAAAACAGACGGGAAGGGAAGAACAGGCATTTCTCACAAGCCTTGCCGGATTGGTGCTGGTATTGTTCTGGGTGATCCCCTATATCGCAGAACTGTTTGAGACGATAGAACGATTATTTGCATTATGATGGGGGAGGACTATGGTTAAAATTGCACTTATTGGCATTGCCGGAATGATACTTGCCGTGGTCGTTGGCGGCATGAGAAGGGATATCGGGATCTGGATCACCATTGTTTCCGGGATCATCATATTTTTCTTTGGGATTAGCAGGTTTGAGTATGTGGTGGACATGTTTCATAATCTGGCGGATTATATCGGCATTCATGAGACTTACATAAAAATAATACTGAAAATGATCGGCATCGCTTATCTGACCGAATTCACGGCGGCGATCTGCCGGGATGCCGGACAGAATGCCATCGCCGGGCAGGTGGATTTTTTTGGAAAAATGAGCATGATCGTGGTGAGCCTTCCGGTACTGCAGTCCCTGTTGGAGACCATAGGGGAGGTGCTGCCCTGATGAAATGGAAAATATTTGGCTTTTTACTGTGTCTGCTTGTGTCTGCCGGGACGGGGATCTTATGCTCTGGCAGCCGGGAGGCGAAAGCGGCTCCCGGAGATCCGGCATTATCTTCCGAAGATATCAGAAACAGGATCTATGACAGCATTCCCTTACAGGAGGTAGAAGAAGTTCTTCAGGATATGAAGGAGGATGAGGTGGATTTTTCCATCCGGGGATATGTGGATCAGGTGCTGGCAGGGGAGGGGGAGCTTTCCCTGACGGGGATGGAAAGCTATGTGAAAAATTATATTGTTCATCAGTTTGAGGCAAACCGGAAAACCTTTATACGGCTGATCCTGTTTGGTATATTGTCCGGTGTATTCCTGAATTTTTCTGCTACTATGTATGAAAAGCAGATGGGAGAGACCGGATTCCAGATCATATATTTCCTTGTTGCCACTATCATGGTCACGGGATTCTTTTCCGTCATCCAGGTGACGGGAGATGTGCTGGCAGATATTATTCAATTTATGAATGCGCTGATTCCTTCCTTTTCTGTGGCACTTACCTGGAGTTCCGGCAGCGCCACCTCCATGGCATTTTACCAGACCGCACTTCTTGCCATTGGTGTGGCGGAAAATGTGCTGATCCGGGTGTTTGTTCCCCTGGTACAGGTGTATTTTCTGGTCAGTATCATGAACCCGCTGGCGGACTGGCGTTTTACCAAGTTTGCCTCTTTATTAAGGGGGCTGGTAAGGATCGGGACGAAAACGCTTCTGGCGATATTGATTGGTCATCAGGGGATCCAGGGGCTGATTATGCCGGCGCTGGATGGGGTAAAAAGAAGCACCGTGTTCCGAACGGCCAGCAGCCTGCCGGGAGTGGGAAACCTGTTTGGCGGTGTGACGGATACGGTGATCGGGACCGGGGTACTGATCAAAAGTGCCATCGGTGTAGGGGGACTGATCGCGGTGTGTGTGATCTGTATCGCGCCGATCCTCAAACTTGGTGTGTTTACTGTGGTTTACCGTGGTCTTGCTGCTTTTGCCCAGCCGGTGACAGACCGCAGGATCGTATCTGTATTTCAGAGTACCGCCGACAGCGGCAGGTTATTGCTTCATATCGTCTGCATGACAGCGGTGATGTTTCTGGTCACCCTGACGATCATCATTGCGGCCACCAACCGCATTCAGTGAAAGGAGAAAGGCATGGATACCATATTAGAGACAGTGAAACACGTGGCAATTTTTGTCCTGGTGTTTTCCATTATTACCAATCTGTTTTCCGGATCTGGCTATCACCGGTATTTTCGTTTTGTGGGGGGATTGATGATCCTTATTCTTGTCATGACGCCGCTCTTTGCCTGGTTTACCAGTGAAAGCTTTCTCGATGATTGTCTGGACAGCCATATCTTTGAACTGGAAAATGGATTTCAGGAAGAAGAGCTCCGTATGATTGGGGAAGAGAGAGAAGAGCTGTTAAAGGAAGGATCCCAGGTGGACCCAGGGGAGGAGGGATACCGTGAGACCAGATGAGTGGAAAGACCGGCTGAGGGAGCTGGTGCAGAAGGCAGGGATATTTAAGATCGTTATTGTGATCCTGTCGGGAATCCTGCTGATCTTCCTTTCCTGGGGAGGAATGTCGGAAAAAGATGAGCCGCGTAAGGAAAAGGAAACCTTGACAGGAACGGAGACGGAACAGGGAAATGACCTGCTGAGCTACCAGGCGCGGATGGAGGAACAGGTGGAGGATATCCTGGGCCGGGCAGAGGGCATCGATGATGTAGATGTTATGATTACACTCCGCGCTTCCAGAGAAAAGGTGACACTAAAAGACAATAAAAGGGATGCGGAAAAAAGTGAGGAGGAGTCGGTTCTGACGGAGGATGAAAATAAAAAAACTTCTCCCTATGTTATCCAGGAGGTGGAGCCGGAGATCGAGGGAATTCTTGTAGTCTGCGCAGGAGGTGACAATCCTTCCATACAGAGAGAAATTATAGCTGGGATTTCTGCATTATTTCCCGTGGAGAGTCATAAAATTAAAGTAATGAAAAGTAAGGAAAAGTAAGGAGGCAAAGTAGTGAAGAAACTATTGAGAAAAAAT
>JAAVZE010000017.1 GCA_022791495.1 Eubacterium sp. | reverse complement strand
TCTTGGCTGCTCCGGTTTCTCCTGAAACTCCAAAATCCTCCGGCTGTCATCCGTAATACACACCCCAAACCGATTTGCCTCTTCAATCGGCACTGGAATCGTAGCCAAAGTAACATCCGCATTGTTTGACTTATGAAAGTCTAGCATTACCTGATAATCCATCTTGTAAATATGATCCCCACCCAGTATCAGAACATAATCCGGATTGTAATAATCCATATACTTTAAGTTCTGATAGATCGCATTGGCGGTGCCGGTATACCATTCACTGCTATTACTTTTCTCATAAGGAGGGAGAATAGATACTCCTCCCACATTCCTGTCCAGATCCCATGGAATACCAATCCCGATATGAGTATTCAGCTTGAGGGGCTGGTACTGTGTCAATACACCCACAGTGTCAACTCCTGAATTAATACAGTTACTCAATGGAAAATCAATGATACGATACTTTCCCCCAAAAGCAACAGCAGGTTTTGCTACATTGGCAGTCAGAACACCAAGGCGGGATCCCTGGCCCCCGGCCAGCAACATAGCTATCATTTCTTTTTTTATCATGTAATCACCCCTGTTGTAATTAGTACCTGCTGGAGACGTGAATCCCGCAGGCCGTATTTGTATAAAAAGATTATAACACACATGATACAAAAAATAAATAATTTTCATAAAAATTTTTTGTTTTTTTTTACTTTTTTGGTAATTTTGCACAAACTCAAAAGAGTGCTCTTATACATTTTAACCTTTCCCTTGTAATTTTTGTATATTCGATTTATACTTATAGCAGTTTTATCATATTTTTATTAATAATAAAGAAGGGATGGTTTCAGAGCTATGTATAATATTGACTTTAGTGTTCCACAAACTGCATATTTTATTGGTATTGGTGGCATCAGTATGAGTGGTTTTGCGGAGCTTCTTCAGACCATGGGATTTACGGTAGCAGGTTCTGACCGGACAGAGTCAAAAATCACCAGACATCTGGAAGGGCTTGGGATAAAAGTAGTATATGAACAAAAGCGTGAAAATATAACCTCTAATATAGATTTTATTGTTTATACGGCAGCTATTTCGGAGGACAATCCCGAATATGTCAGGGCAAAAGAATTGGGGATTCCGATGATGGAGCGGGCTTCCATGGTCGGTCAGGTGATGAAAAATTATCCCACCGCCATTGCTGTTGCCGGCACCCATGGCAAAACCTCAACTACCTCTATTGCCTCCCATATCCTTTTGGAAGCAGATATGGATCCTACCATCTCTGTTGGTGGCATTCTGCCAGAGATCGGAGGAAATATCCGCGTAGGAAAATCCGGCCATTTTATTACTGAGGCATGTGAATATACCAACAGTTTCCTCAAATTTTTCCCCACCATCGGAATCATTCTTAATATAGAAGCGGAACACCTGGATTTTTTCAAAGATCTGCAGGATATACGAGAAAGTTTTCGCCGCTTTGCAGAGCTTCTTCCCGCTGAAGGCACTTTGATCATTAACGCAGATATCGATGATTATGAAGAGATCACCAAGGAACTTGCCTGCCGGGTCATCACCTATTCCGTAGATAATAAAAAAGCTGATTTTTCAGCCTCTGATATAGAATTTGACAAAATGGGCCGTGGTAGTTTCACTCTTCTACACAATGGCACCAAGGTAGACCACTATACCCTTGGCATCGTCGGAAAACACAATATTTCCAACACCCTTGCCTGCCTGGCTATGGCCTCCCTTTTTGACATCTCACCAGAAGTGTGTCAAAGTGGCCTTTCCAAATATAAGGGAACAGAACGCCGCTTTGAACTCAAAGGAGAATACAACGGTGCGACGATTATTGACGACTATGCACACCATCCCACAGAAGTACGCGCCACGTTATCTTCCGCCAGGAACTACCCCCATAAGACACTGTGGGTTGCTTTCCAGCCCCACACCTATTCAAGGACCAAAAACTTCCTGACAGATTTCAGTGATGCACTTTCCCTCGCCGACAAAGTCGTTTTGGCTGATATTTATGCCGCCAGGGAAAAGGATCCCGGTGATATATCCTCCAAAGACCTGGCAGAACAGCTCAAAAAATCAGGAAAAGAAGCATTCTACATTGGTAGTTTGGATGACATAAAAAACTTTTTTGAAAAAAATTTAATGAACGGTGATTTGTTGATAACTATGGGAGCAGGAAACATAGTGGAAGTTGGGGAAGCTTTGCTCAAACAATAAGTTATCCACATTATCCACAGTCTTATCAACAATGAGTAGAAAAGACAGGCTGTGGATACTTTTTTGCCTTTTTAATTTTGTGAATAACTTTATTTTTTTCACGAATTGATATAAACATTGAAAAATCGTTGTTTTTAACATCTTTTTCTACATGAATAGTATGTCCAAAAAATAGTTATCCACACTATGCACATTATCCACAGCTTTTATTCTACTGAAAAAGTACATTTTTTTGCCTATTTACAGATTCAAAAAATTAGGGTATTATCTAGAGTGCAAAGCAAGTATTGGACTTGCATCTAATCTTACATTTCAGGAGGCAGTACAGAGCATGGGGTTTACATTAACAAATGATTTTTTAGAATACAGCACACAGGTTCCGAATCGGTTTATTGATGAATATATGCCCCACGCAAATGGCAGTTTCGTAAAAGTGTATCTGTATCTACTAAGACAGATGGGCTCCGGTACAGCCGCACTTACCATCGAAGGCATAGCGGACATGCTCTCCAATACAGAGGCGGATATCCTGCGCGCATTACATTATTGGGAAAAGCAAGGACTTTTATCCATTTCGGAAAAAGATGGACAACCTGAGGACATTTGCCTTCTTTCCTTTCCAGAGAATAACAACCTTGTCAGACATGCCGCAAGATCTTCCTCTCCGCTGGATACAAACCCTGGCAGCCAGCTGGAAAGAAAAACGGAACAGGAGACAGCGGTTGCGATAGAAACGTATCCGGAACCTATCTATGAACCGGAGTTTCAGCATGTTTCCGAGACAGACTTTCAACACACTTCTGAAACAGACATTCAGCACACTTCCGAGCCGGACTTTCCAAATACTTCCGAGCCGGAACTTCCCAAACGGCATACCTATTCTCCTCTTCAGGCAGAGGCATTGAAAAAAGACGAAGAAATCGATGCCTGCCTAAGTATGGTTGAAGCTCTGCTGGGCACTACCATGGGAGATTCCCATATGCAGATGGTTCTCTATCTCATGTCAGACCTTGGTTTTTCTTCTGAACTTGTGATCACATTGTACGAGACCGCATTGTCACGAGGAAAGAGTAAGACAGCTTACCTCGAGGCCATTGCCCTGGACTGGGCAAAAAAGGGGATACATACAGCTAAAGAAGCACTGGAAGAAGCTTCTTCCTTCAACGGTACATATAAGCTCGTGTCAAGCGCCCTGGGAATCCGACGCCCCCTGGCTCCCGCCGAAAAACGTATTATTGACAAATGGCAAGATTACCATTTTACAGATCCTATTATTGAAGAGGCATGCAGCCGCACGGTTCTGCAGTCAGGAGACACAAATCTGAACTACACTACTAAAATACTGGAAGACTGGCATCAAAAAGGTGTTGCCTGTTTAAAAGATATTGATGACTGTGACAAGTCATATTTCCGGCAAAAAACGGTTTCAGCCCAAAACAATAACCGGAATTCTACAACGGCCAAAAACAAATTTCAGAATTTTCCACAAAGAGATTATTCCCAAAAGGAATACGCTGATCTTGAAAAACAGTTGCTGCACCAGTAATACCTACAGCCTAACGTGTCGAAATGCCAGCATGAATATAATTACTTTGCTGACAGCAACATAAATCCTGTGTGATTGGAGAAAAATATGTTATGCAGCTATTAAATGAACAATTTAATTCTATCTACTCAGAGTACAATGAAACCCAGTTACGGAACAACCGCCTTCTTCTGGAACGGCAGAAAGAAATTCATACCAAAATTCCGGAAATCGCCGAGCTGGACCGCCGCATTTCTGAACTGTCCCTTAACGCCGTAAAACTGGCGCTGGACGGAAGTAAGATGGGCACATCCAGTCTAAATCACGATATTAAAACAATTTCTAAAAAAAAAGCTGTCCTTCTCTCACAGCATGGCTATCCGGAAAATTACCTGCAGCCAGTCTATAACTGTCCGGACTGCCAGGATACCGGATATATCGGCAATGAAAAATGCCACTGTTTTCGCAGACGGATCGTCTCGTATCTCTATGAACAATCCAATCTTCAAGATGTTTTTAAAACCGAGAATTTTTCTCACTTTAATGAAGAATACTATCCAGATGACTATGTAGAAGAATCTACTGGAATGACACCCCGGGATAACATTCGCAGAATACACGAAACTGCATTGTTTTTCAGCAGAAATTTTGATCAGACCCACGACAATCTTCTATTATATGGAAACACTGGTGTCGGAAAAACTTTCCTGACACACTGTATCGCCGGAGAGGCTTTACAGCATTCGCACACCGTTGTCTACTTGACTTCTCTCGGTCTATTTGATATTTTAGAGAAGAACAAGTTTGATAAAAATCTGAGTTCTGTGGAGAAAAGCGCCACTGTGTCCTACATTCTTGACTGCGACCTTCTGATTGTTGATGATCTGGGCACAGAGTTGAACAACGGTTTTACCTCTTCACAGCTCTACCAGGTAATTGATACCCGCTTGATCCATAAGAGATCTACGATCATCTCTACGAATCTTTCCTTTGATGATCTCAGGGAACAGTACAGTGAGCGAATCTTCTCAAGGATAACCAGCAACTACACACTGCTGAAATTAACTGGAGACGATATCCGTCTCAAAAAGGCGATTACCGCCAGACATTCATAGACCTGCTATGCCATAAGGGCATTAGTACATAAATAATACAATACATTTGGAGGAGACATTCATGAGTTCGAACAATTTTGCAGACATCATCCCCTATGGAGATCTGGGAATCATTGCATTGGAGAGCAGCAAAGAGATCGGCAAGAAAGTTGACCGTTACATTTCTTCCTGGCGTACCAGAAGTGAAAATGACGAAGAATCTATTCACTTCACCAGCTACAAAAAGGATTCCTACCTGTTGGATGCTTCCTGCCCACGTTTTGGTTCTGGGGAGGCAAAGGGCATTCTCAACGAATCCGTCAGGGGCAAGGACTTATACATCCTGGTGGATGTATGCAACTACAGCCTCACTTACAAACTATGCGGTCAGATCAACAGGATGTCGCCGGACGACCACTACCAGGATCTCAAACGAATGATCGCAGCAGTCAGCGGCAAGGCAAGACGTATCACCGTCATTATGCCCTTTATGTATGAAAGCCGCCAGCATAAGAGAAGTTCCAGAGAATCTCTGGACTGTGCACTGGCGCTCCAGGAGCTCGTAAATATGGGTGTAGACAGCATTATTACCTTTGATGCCCACGATCCCCGGGTTCAGAATGCGATTCCTCTGAATACCTTTGAGACGGTACAGCCCACATACCAATTTATCAAGGCTATGCTGAAAAATGTACCGGATATCAAGATGGATCCTAAGAATATGATGATCATCAGCCCAGATGAAGGCGCCACTGGGCGTGCGATTTACTTTGCAGGCGTCGCCGGTGTGGATATGGGAATGTTCTATAAACGCCGGGATTACACAAAGATTGTAGAAGGAAGAAATCCCATCGTCGCTCACGAATTCCTCGGTTCCGATGTGGAGGGAAAGGATGTAGTAGTTATTGATGACATGATCTCTTCCGGAGAAAGCATGATCGACGTCGCCACCGAATTAAAGCGCCGCAAAGCAAACCGTATTTTTGTAGCCTCAACCTTTGGTCTTTTCACCAATGGCCTTGAGAAATTCGACAAAGCCTTTAGCAGCGGACTGATCTACCGTCTTATGACTACCAACCTGGTTTATCAGCCAGAAGAACTTTTGAAAAAAGAATATTATATCAACGTAGATATGAGTAAATATATCGCCCTCCTCATCAACACGCTGAATCATGACGCTTCCATCGCAGGTCTTTTGGATCCATCAGAGCGAATACAGCGGATTCTCAAAAATTATGAAAAGAATAAATAACTAAATAACGCCAATGAACCAGTCAAACGGAACCATTTGGCACCTGTATGAAAAAGGTGTAGCTGAAAAACGCGCACCTCCTAAGAATCACAAGTGATTCTTAGCTCCGCATTTCGAGAACTTTCCTATAGGATAAAAACAGCGCCGCCCATCACAAAACATCTGTGAAGGGCGGCGCTGCCTTTATATTTTTTTTAAATTTTTTTCTGTTACTACGGCTGTACTGCCCCACTTTCATCTTTAAAGATGGTATCATCCGGAGAATAATTCGTATCGTCGTTGGATGAATTTCCTGTGTCATCTCCTGGATTCGCCCCCGAATCTGCTCCCTGATTTCCACCATCCGGCGTGCCCCCACCATTTGGATCGGTAACAGGTGGCTGGGGATCTTCCTCTTCGGGCAACGGAATATCATCATCCTCTTCAGGTGCTTTCGTCGCCTTCGGCTTTCTCGTCTTCTTCGGTTTTTGCTTTTTATCATCATCCTCCTCGTCGTCCCTATCATTCTTTTTATTATCAGAATCCGGCTGATAATTCGGTTTCTTATCCGAAGAGGTTTTATTCTTCCAGTCATCCCGGCTTTCATAAGCAAACTCTTTCGGTTCCAGCTCCTTGTGAATCTCATTCATAAATGTCTTCCACGTGCGTCCCGGATAGGTTGCACCATACAAATCCGAAATCGGCACAGGGTTGTCACAGCCTACCCATACTGCTGTTGTAAAATACGGTGTAAAACCGCAGAACCAACCATCCTTTTTATCATTGGTAGTTCCTGTTTTACCAGCAGCGGTCATTCCATTATCCAATGAAAGTGCCGAACCAGTACCTCTCACGAGAACACCTTTTAGTATATCCACCATCGTATTCGCCGCATTGGCGTCGTAGATGTATTTTTCGTCCACATCATCATCCAGTATGGTATTTCCGTCAGAATCCAGAATCTTTACGATACAGGTGGGCTCACGGTACTTCCCGTCATTCTCAATGGTCGCATAGGCTGACGCCATCTCCAGCGGGCTGCACCCGTAGGTCAGACCACCCAGGGATGATGCGCTGAAATAATCATTCTTAACGATCTTAGAAAAATTCATATTCAGCAGATATTCAAGTCCCACTTCCGGTGTCAGCTCCTCAAAAAGCTGCCAGGCGACGGTATTCAATGACTGCTCCACTGCAAACCGCAGGGAAATATGTCCATAATACTTTCCATTGGAATTGGAAGGACCCCCTTCAAATTTATGGTCATTCACACTAGAATCCGGTGTGTAATCCCTCTCCAAAGAAGGTGTATACACAAGCACAGGCTTAATGCTGCTTCCCGGCTGCCGGTATGACTGATAGGCACGGTTCAAAGTATAACCACTGGTCTTCTGACTCCTTCCGCCCACTATTGCCACAACTCTGCCGGTTTTATTATCAATGCAGACGCCGGCGCCCTGCATCTTATAAATACCATTTGTCCCCTTCTCGGTAAATCCAGCCAGATTCGTATTGATTGCCTGCTGCAGGGCCTTCTGTTTTTTCAAGTCAATGGATGTATAAATTCGGTATCCATTGTTCAAAAGCTGTTTTTGCGCCGCTGCATAGGCGTCGTTATATTCTTCTTTGTATGCTTCTTCTTCCTTTTTTGAATCAAACTTGTTATGGAATTTAAACCCATTCAGTTCCATCAGCTTTCTGGTAGCGCAATAAGTTACAAAGGTCTGTATATAATTCCGTTTTACCGGTTCAGTAATGTTGAGCTTAATCTTCTCGTCCACTGCCAGATCATATTCTGCCTGGGTAATCGCCTTATCCTCCAGCATCTGTTTCAGGATCCGGTCGCGTCGCTTTAACGTATTCTCCATGCGCTCCACAGGATCATAAAGAGTCGGGTTATTCGGAATCGCACAGAGGAAACAGAGCTGAGACAAACTTAAATCTTTACAGCTGGCACTAAAATATCCTTTTGCCGCCGCTTCAATACCATAGTAACCATTGGAAAAATAAATACTGTTCAGATAAAACTCAAAAATCTGCCGCTTGTTGTATTTCTTTTCCAGCTCCAGGGCTATAAAAATTTCCTTGATCTTTCTCTCATAGGTTTTTTCTGTAGTCAGGAAAATACCTCTTGCCAGCTGCTGGGTGATCGTACTGGCTCCCTGACTGATCTCACCTTTATTCTGAATCTGAACCCACACGGCACGAATAATTCCTTCCGCATCGATTCCATTATGGGAATAAAACTTCTTATCCTCTGTCACAACAAAGGCATCCTGCACATACTCAGGAATCTCATCAATGGGAAGATAATAAGAATCTTTATCTCCCTTGAGTACAGCAATCTGCTTTCCCTTGGAATTATAAGCGATGGACGTTTCAGAGCTGCGGAAGGTTTCCAGTGTGGAGTTTTTCACCAGCTGGATCGCCTGATCCTGTGCGGCAAAAATATCCCTCCCGTACATCACATAAAATATAATTCCTGCTACAAGTAGAGCGACTAGGAACAGCAAAATAAATATTTTAAAGCCAAGCCAGAACTTCGGATGTTTTCTCTGCTTTTTCTTTTTTACTTTATTCTTAGCCATAACAGCCTCCCATCAAATACTAAGTTTAAATATACAAATCTTTTTAACCTATTTTTGTCCACCAGCACTTATTTTAACATAGTTTACGGTATCTTGCAAAGAATTTCTGAATGGAGAAACCGCGCCCTGTGTGCCCATGTATGCCCTCTGTTTGCCATGCAGTACCCTTGTTCCACCAGATATTCCCATCTCTCTTTGTCTGCCAGGACCTGCTCTGCTTTCTCCGGAAGCTCTTCCAGTTTCGCCAGATCATACCGGACAAAGTGTCTTCCGTCCTCAAGTATTTCATCCATATAGCGGGAACTATCGCTGAGACTGACTGCCCCGTTTAACATGGAATTAAATACCCGGTCATGGGCTCCGTCTTTAAACCAGGGCATAACATTCAGGGATAAGCGGCTGCGGCTGATCTGCTGTAGACACCCCAGGGAATCCAGCACATTGCCGTTTACAATATTTTCTGGATGACGGCAGTTCAGCTGATCCCAGCCCGCTCCAAAACAGTGTACCCGAAAGCCATGATCCACCAGCGTCTTCACCACCTCGCCACGAAAATAATGACGTACATATAAGTCAATAAAGATCATATTGGGCATGGTCTCTTTCAGCCCCTTTTCATCGATATCCTCCACATCCCGGTTCAGATGTTCCATGATCGTAGCATCCATGGACCTCCAGGGATGCCGGATCAGATCATGGATGATATCATAATAAAACTCCGCATATTCGTCTCCATGGCGATGGATCGCATCATGGAAAATCGTTGGCGGATTATAATTGCCCGTAAACACAATGTCATACTTTCTGTCATCATATCCGGGGAACTTTCCATTTTCCCACAAACTTGTTCCTCCCAGCGGCATAAAGGGTCCCCGGCGCATCTCCGGAAAAAAACGTTTGAGATAGGCTTCGTGTTCCCTGTCAATCGAAACCTGTATATATTTCTTAGGCAGATAGGGAAGAAACTTATGATAATAAAAGGGATGGTCCACCACAATATTGATAAACAGCACATCCCTGGCGTCAAAAAAGGACACTCCCTCCGAATCAATAAAATATTCTTCCCCGGCACAGCCATCAAAATTAAAACTAATGGCAGCCGTCACTCCCGGTTCACAGAACCAGATCAGATCACTAAGGCTCCGGTACTCTTTGCACTGATCAAAGTAAAATACTTCATATCCCAGCAGTTCAAAAGTCTTTCCCATCTGTTCGGAGAAAAACCACAAGGTCTCAATCCCCTTTGTAAATAGAATAATTTTTTTGATCATATTTTACCTCATTCGCGTATTTTCTGTTTTTATCTTACCTCTAAATTCTTTGAATCTCAAGGTTAAGTTTTAAATATTTAGTCCGATATATATATTAGATAAGGATTTATGTCCGTAAATTAAAACCAAGGAGGGGAAAAAAATGAGTGTTAACGGAATTTCTAATTCTCAGTCCACAGCCTACAGTCCGGTATCTAATAAAACCACAAAGGCTGCAGACAAAACAAAGAGCGAATCTGTTTCTTCTAAAGATGCAGGTGTTGTTTATGAACCATCTAAAGCTACGGAGAGCGCCGGTTCTAAAGTTAAAGATTATTCCAGTATTGCAAAGAAGATGAAAGGTGAGCTGAATACAAAAAATCAGCAGCTGCAGAATCTGGTAAATCAGCTTCTGAGCAAGCAGGCAAACAAATACACCAGGCTTTCACAGCTTTTTGAGGATGTCAAAAACGGAAGAATCAGCGTGGACCCAAGTACGGTAGCCCAGGCGCAAAAAGATATTGCTGATGATGGTTACTGGGGTATCGAGCAGACCAGCGACCGTCTGGTTTCCATGGCTCAGGCTCTTAGCGGCGGAGATTCTGCCAAGGCAGATAAAATGATCGCAGCGATTAAAAAAGGCTTCGATCAGGCTGCAAAAGCATGGGGAGGCAAGCTTCCGGATATCTGCCAGAAGACCATTGACTCAGCAGTAAAGAAAATGGAAGACTGGCGGGATGGCCTTTCCACTCCAAAGACAGAGGAATAATAAACAACATATTCGTTTAGGGGCATCTGCACGAGAGATACTTATCCCCCATGCAGATGCCCCTCTTTTGTATCTATTCAAATTTATTATAATCTATCCTCCTTCGCATAAGCCGATGTAGTTCTCTGTTTAATTGTTGGCTGTCCTGCATCCTCATCAAAAAACGTCCTACCTGAATCATTATATTCTTTTCCAATATCTCTTGACAGATAAGCTGGTTCCTCCTGTAATAAGACTTCCTCCAAAGGCACCATCCGTTAAAACCTGACTTCCTGAAGCAACCAATTCAACTTTCTCACCGGTTGCACTTTCATCTGTCAAGGATGCATTTTTATCCACCCCTCCAACTGCTATAACATTTTTAAGTGCAGCAGGATATTCTACATTCGCATCATTTCCTCCATTACCCACATTGGGATCTATATCCGAAATAATGCCGGCGATACTGGTCCCATGACTTCATTCATTAAAACACCCTAATCAAATTATAAACCAAACAAAAATTTATAATTACATCTAATATTAATTTTGATAATAATGTACCCATACTAATTCATTACTATCATTTTCCTTATAGGTTTCCACATAAAAATCCAAGTCGTCACCATTCACTTTTAACCATCCAGGAAAAGCTGGTATCGGTGCACTTTTAAATGCTTCATCCTCTTTGTTATAATACATTTTGTTTATGGGCAACATTACATTCCACTCTCCATCTGTAATTTTGCCATGGTAAATCCCATTATTCGAGATCAAATATCCGTTTTCAGATTCTATGATCAAATCTGAAATTGCACTTATACTGCTAATGCCCTCACATTTTATAACATGTTGAGGCATAGTATCATCTATGGAAAAGAACTGAATATATTTCTGCGAACTTGACAAATTGTAATAATTTCCTTTTTCATCAAATATTATGTCTGAAGAAATTGTAGTTCCCATTTTAGTGCATTCCTCTGTAAAAGGATCAAATAAAAAGATGTTACATCTTTCATTTATACCATCTTTCTCCCCATACAACAATGCTAACTTGGAATCATTTATCACCTCAAATTTCACTAACTTCTTATTATCGTTGATTGAAAGTGAATCTATCTTTTTGATATCAATATTTTGAAATGTGCCTGTTTCACTTATGGAATAAATTAAAACACTTCCATCATCCCCTGAGGCAGAGCAGTACTTCCTTCCAAGCTGATCCACCTGATAACTTATCAATCCCATCGGAGCAATTTTATTGACCTCCGCACTCCAATTCGGAATATTTATTTTCCACTCCATTTCCTGAGTCAATTCATATTCTAAATAATTTATTTTATCATTTGTATCAAGAAAGCAATAAATAACACAGGGCAAATCTCGACCTCCCACTGTTCCAAATGCAGGGACCATCTCTGAATATCCCTCTTTAACTTGTATTTTATTTTTTCTAACATATTCAGAAAGTTTTGGCTGTTCGGGAATTATATCATAACGTATTTCTTTCTCTTTTTCAGGCAGCACTTTAGCTCTTGACTCTGCGTTTTTATTATTTTCTTCCGCCCCACAACCAGTGCAATATAACACTAAGCTTATTATTATCACTAACATCTTAAGAAATCTTTTCATTTTAAAAACTCTCCTTTTTAAAATTACTCGAGAACACACAGATCTTTCCTGTTTCATTAGGAAAAATAGCTTCACATAATTGAAAATGAAGGTACTCCACAAGACAATAACGACTTGAAGAATACCTTCTTAAAACTAAAATATTAGATTAGTCCGATGGCGCCAACACAAAATTCTACTTATCTCTCCCTGATACGGTCAATACCCCCGCTCCACGGATTTTACGATAATTGCCGCGTCCGGTTCAAGATCTACGGTAACTTTCCCATCTTTCACCACATAGATCCTTGCCCTGACATCAAACCCTCCGTTGTCGCTGTAGAGCATGGACGCCATTGTCTCCCCATCATGCATCTCCAGGCGCCATACCGGCACTTCTACCTGGCGTCTCTCACCGCCCGCCTGCACCAGCACAAATGCTTTATCTTTCTCATCGAAGCGGCCATAACCAATCAGGTTTCTCTCATTGAGAAGGTAGATCAGCCCACCGGAACGGAATGCATCATAGTCCCTGTGAATGCGGATAGCTTCCTTATGAAAAAGAATTAATTCATGATCCTCACTGCCCCATGGGTAGGTACGGCGGTTATCCGGATCAGTCCAGCCACGGACACCTGCTTCATCACCATAATAGACCGTTGGGGCTCCCAGCCACGTCATCTGAATAACCACCGCTGCCATCATGGCGGCTTTACGCACACCATAATTCGCCGACTCCGGTCCGGCTGATGCCGTTCTTCCAACACGCCCGTTAGTCCTCGTCAAAAACCGGGAATGATCGTGATTGGATAACTCATTCATCGCCACCATAAGAGACTGCATGCTGAATCTCGCTGAAAACTCCGTCATACGGGCAAAAAACAGGTCGCTGTTTCCTTTTAAGTCGGGACGGCTGACATCGCTGTGTTTCTCCATACCGGTCAAAAACCAGCTCACCGGCTCCATAAACGCATCGTAGTTCATCACAGTATCCCATTGGTCTCCTTCCAGCCAGGAGGAAGGATCTCCATAATGCTCCGCCAGTATAATAGCTTCTGGATTTGCTTCCTTCACGTTTTTCCGGAAATCCTGCCAGAACCTGTGGTTAAATTCCTGGGAGTGTCCCAGATCCGCCGCCACATCCAGACGCCATCCATCCACGTTATAAGGCGCAGATACCCATTTTCTCGCAATGCGCATAATATATTCATAAAGTTTATCCGAATCCTCATAATTCAGTTTTGGCAGAGTGTCATGTCCCCACCAGCCGTCATAGTGGGTATTACGGGGCCAGGTTCCATCCGGAAAAAACTTGAAGAAATCATGATAAGGACTTTTCTCTTCTATAAATGCTCCTTTTTTATAGGAAGCATCCATCTCATAGATCCCCTCCCTGTCAATCCATTTATTGAAGGAACCACAATGGTTAAACACTCCGTCCAAGATGACCTTCATCCCACGCTCGTGTACTTTCTCCATGAAATAGGCAAAAAACTTATTGGACGCCTCCAGGTTCTTTTTATCCACAACCCGCTTTATATATTTGGAAGCATGGGAATTATCATGATCCCCTTCTTCCAAAGTCTCCCCGCCATCCTCCTGAATAACAGT
Source organism: Eubacterium sp. (assembly GCA_022791495.1). Classification (GTDB taxonomy): domain Bacteria; phylum Bacillota; class Clostridia; order Lachnospirales; family Lachnospiraceae; genus Eubacterium_F. The sequence continues at coordinate 808 of JAAVZE010000017.1, read as the reverse complement.
AAAATGCGGATCGATATAATCATAGTCCTGTGTATCGTATTTGTGGTTTGAAGGAGAGACAAAGATGGGATTCAGATAAAGCACCTCCACGCCTAAATCCTGAAGGTAATCCAGCTTATCCAGTACTCCCTGAAGATCTCCGCCATAAAATTCCCGCACTCCCATCGACGCAGGATATTTGCTCCAGTTAGACACACCTTTTACATGTTCACCAATGTAGGAATACTCATCATTCACCACATCATTCGTGCGGTCTCCGTTGTTAAACCGGTCCACATAGATCTGGTAAAACACCGCACCCTTTGCCCAGTCCGGCGTCTTATAGCCTGGAAAAATGCGATAGTAAAATCTCTGCTCCGGCTGATCCACGTCACCTTTCTTCGTAAAGTAAACTTTCTCCTCCCCCTGCTGGACAAGAAAACAGTACCCAAAACTCTCTGTACCCAGCTGCACCGTGGTTTTGTAATAATCAAACAGCTCTCCAGAATCTTCTTTCTCCATCTGGATCTTCCCGTTCTCTGTCACAAGATATACCATATCCGCATTATCTTTTCCTGTGCGGCAACGAATCACTACCTGCTCATTGATCCCAGGTTCCATCGGTGAGACATACTGATCCGTGCATGAACTAAATATTGCTTCCCGAATTAATTTTCCTGTTTTCATAGTCATACTCCTCATTTTAATGATTCCAAATAGTCAAAAGGACAGCTTCACGTCGGCTGTCCTTTTGGGAGAAGGTATTTTTGTTACTTATGGGGTGTAGCAAAAACTATATAATGTATTGGGGTTTACGATAAGAAGTATA
>JAAVZE010000109.1 GCA_022791495.1 Eubacterium sp. | reverse complement strand
GATATAGGTCTTGCCCGGATTGATCGTCAGCACATTTCCATCCATATCGTAATAACACATCGTTCCCTCTTCTTCGTTCTTTCTCCATTTGATCTTCATACGCTTTCCATTGGTGATGTAATATCCCTCACCTTTTCGCTTATGCAGGTACAGATGCTGGTATCCGTTGCGGTCGATGTTCGTCTCCTTTACCAGCTGGATAATCACATTTTTAAAGGAAAGCTGCTTATTGTTTTTGTGATCCAAATGCTTTTTCCTGTACTCAAACTTTTTGTATTCTTTCGTCTTTTTATCGTATTTGAGATAACAGGTGGAATATGCGGAAAATGGCAGGTTGACAAAATTTGTCCCGCTGCCGGAGTCAAAGTCTGTGTCTTCTTCATAAAACTCAAAATGCTTTGCCATCTTTTCTTCTTTAAACTTTGTCCGGTACTTGAGTTGCTTCGCACCCTTGAGCATCTTCTCTCCGGAAGTAAATACATTGTGGGGCGGCTTTAACGAGTAGTCACGCTTATACACGACGCCCCCGATCGCGGACAAACCGCTGAGATTATTTATACCCAGCTCCTCGATCTTCGAGATGGCATAGGAGGTCTGTCCAAAGTGACAGAAGATCGCATCCCATTCACTGGCAAAACTGACAAAATAATGTCTGGCGCTCCGGACCGACCCCAGTCTTTTGATCTTATCCGTTCCCTGATAAACACCGAGCATACGGGTGATCCCGCCCTCCGCCAGCGCTTCATACAGCACATCGATCTGAGAAGTGCCCTGCTGGTGCTGATTAGCATATTCAATATTATTAATTATCACAGCAAAGGGCCTCTGTTTTGCCACCTTCTTCGATATGTACTTTCCTGTCAGTACACTCTTTACCTTTCCCGCGTGGGGATCCGGTGTGGGTTCCGGCGTCGGGGTCGGTACCGGTGTTTCCACCGGAGCAGGCGTCTGGCTCACCTGTGTTTTTTTCTCTTCTTTATCTCCCAGAACTAAAAAGCAGATCAGGCAGACTGCGATTAGGACAACAACGCTCGCCCCGGAAATAACCGCGATCACTTTCTTCTTCGACTGATTCATCATACATACCTCTCTTTTTATCGTTTTATCCCTAACCCATCCATAATCTTTCGCTGTTCTTCTTCCATCTCCCTGCGGTCCTCAGCCTGAATGTGGTCGTAACCAAAGAGATGAAGCATACTGTGAACCACCAGAAAACAAAACTCCCGGAGTTCCGAATGCCCATATTCCTCTGCCTGTGCTTTGACAACCTCGGAGCAAAGAAGTATATCCCCCAGCATCATTTCCTTCGTATCTGGCGACAGGGACAGACTGTTCTGAAAAGCTTGTCCACTGAAATCCCGGGGGCTGTCATATTCCATCATCGGAAAACTAAGGACGTCGGTACCCTTTTCGATCTGCCGGAACTGCGAATTTACCTGACGGATGGTATCTATGTCCACCAGCGTCACACTTACCTCAATATCATAGGGACATTCCACGTGATCCCTGACAAAAGTGATCACCTCTTTTGCTTTCTCTTCTGGGTTAAATCCAAAGAAAATCCCTGCCTCGTCTTCAAAATATAACGTCATACTACCCTTCCATTCCAAATCTTAGGTTGTCACCGTTTCCTCTTATTCTTTCGACTCTCCCGGTACTGCTCTCTCGCCTCATATTTCTCATAGGCATGTACAATTTTCTGCACCAGTGGATGGCGTACTACGTCCTTGTTAGTCAAATAGGACACGCCGATCTCCTCTACGTCCTTTAACACCTTCAATGACTGCTCCAGACCTGAAATCGCCGCAAAGGGCAGATCCTTCTGGGACAGGTCGCCGGTGATGACGACCTTGGATCCAAAACCAATTCTGGTCAAAAACATCTTCATCTGCGCCGGTGTGGTATTCTGGGCTTCATCCAGGATAATAAAAGCATTATCCAGCGTACGTCCTCTCATGTATGCCAGAGGTGCCACCTCGATCAGCCCTTTTTCCGAATTTTTTATAAAGCTGTCCGCCCCCATGATCTGGTACAATGCATCATAGAGTGGTCTCAGATAGGGATCGATCTTGCTCTGCAGGTCTCCTGGAAGAAAACCGAGATTCTCCCCCGCCTCGATAGCTGGTCTGGTCAGAATGATCTTTCCCACTTCGTCCTGCTTAAATGCCTGGATCGCCATCGCCATGGCAAGATACGTCTTACCGGTTCCCGCCGGTCCAACACCAAACACCATCATTTTCTCACGGATGGCATCCACGTATTTTTTCTGCCCCAGTGTCTTCGGCTTTACCGGCTTTCCCTGGATCGTAAAAGCGATCAGGTCCTTGTCGATCTCCGCCATGGAGACCGGGGATTTTTCTTTTGCCAGAGAAAGAATATAGTTCACATTCTGTTCTGTGATGGTATTGCCCCTCTCCGACAACTTTAAAAGTTCTTCAAATACCCGCCTGGCTTCCTGAAGATTCTCTGTCTCCCCCGATATCCGGACCGAACCATCCCTAAGTATCACCTCGATATTCAGGGCACGCTCAATCTTTTTCAAATGAATATCAAGTCCGCCAAATATATTATTTTCATGGCTGGCTGGAATATCAAGAATTATCTGTTCCCGCGCCATCCTCATCTTCCTTTCCTTCGCCCTGCAGCACCAGTTCCTCATCGGACACATTCTTTTTATCCATCTTGGATATGGATAGCTGGATACTTCCAT